>DATMGW010000166.1:0-6966 GCA_035555295.1 Caldimonas sp. | reverse complement strand
CATCCGGCGCAGCAGGTTCTTCATGTTCATCGACACGTCGCCGAAGTCGATGTCGACCGGGCACGGCGCCAGGCACTTGTGGCAGACCGTGCAGTGGTCGGCCACGTCCTCGAACTGCTCCCAGTGCCTGATCGAGACGCCGCGCCGCGTCTGCTCCTCGTAGAGGAACGCCTCGACGAGCAGCGAGGTGGCGAGGATCTTGTTGCGCGGGCTGTAGAGCAGGTTGGCGCGCGGCACGTGCGTCGTGCAGACCGGCTTGCATTTGCCGCAACGCAGGCAGTCCTTGATCGAGTTGGCGATGTCGCCGATGTCGCTCTGCTGCATGATCAGCGACTCGTGGCCCATCAGGCCGAAGCTCGGCGTATAGGCGTTGCCGAGGTCGGCCCTGACGACCTCGGTGGCCGCGCCTTCCGCTTCGCCCGCGAACGTCGCGCCGCGCAGGAGCTTGCCCTTGTTGAAGCGCCCTTCGGGGTCGACGCGGCGCTTGTAGTCGGTGAACGCGGCGAGCTCCGCGTCGGTGACGAACTCGAGCTTGGTGATGCCGATGCCGTGCTCGCCCGAGATCACGCCGTCGAGGTCGCGCGCCAGCTTCATGATCCGCGCCACCGCCGTGTGCGCCGTCTGCAGCATCTCGTAGTTGTCGCTGTTGACGGGAATGTTCGTGTGCACGTTGCCGTCGCCGGCGTGCATGTGCAGCGCCACCCAGACGCGGCCCTTCAGCACCTCGGCGTGGAGTTTTTCGCATTCGTCGACGATGGGCCCCAACGCCGCGCCGGCGAAGATCGACTGCAGCGGCGCGCGAATCTGCGTCTTCCACGACGCGCGCAGCGTGTGGTCCTGGAGCAGGGCGAAAGTCGAACGCTGCGGCTCTTCAGCGGCCGGAGCGTCGAGGTTGGCGAGCCAGCCGCGCCACTGCGCGCCGACCTCGCGCAGCAGCGCGAGCGCCTGCTGGACGCGGTCCTCGAGCAGCTCGGCCGAGGCGATCTCGCCGGCGTCGTCGCTCTTGCCGAGCGGCAGCTGCCCTGCCTCGAAGAACACCTCGAGCCGATCGACGAGCGCCAGCTTGTTCGCCAGGCTCAACTCGATGTTGATGCGCTCGATGCCTTCCGTGTACTCGCCCATGCGGCCGAGCGGAATGACGACGTCCTCGTTGATCTTGAAGGCGTTCGTGTGCTTGCTGATCGCCGCCGTGCGCTTGCGGTCGAGCCAGAATTTCTTGCGCGCGTCGGCGCTCACGGCAACGAACCCTTCGCCCGAGCGGCGATTCGCCAGGCGAACTACCTCGCTCGTCGCGCGCGCCACCGCGTCGGCGTCGTCGCCGACGATGTCGCCGAACAGCGCCATCTTGGGCAAGCCGCCGCGCTTGCTCTTGGTCGCGTAGCCGACCGCCTTCAGGTAGCGGTCATCGAGGTGCTCGAGGCCGGCGAGCAGCACGCGCGGCCCGTCGCCCGACTTGGTCGCGAGGTCGAACAGATAGTCGCGTATCTCGACGATCGAAGGGACCGCGTCCTTGGCGTTGCCGAAGAACTCGAGGCAGACCGTGCGCACGTGCTGCGGCATCCGGTGCACGACCCAGCGCGCCGAAGTGATGAGCCCGTCGCAGCCCTCTTTCTGGATGCCGGGCAGGCCGGCGAGGAACTTGTCGGTGACGTCCTTGCCGAGGCCCTCCTTGCGAAACACCGCGCCCGGGATGTCGAGCCGCTCGCTGCGCTCGAGCTTCTTGCCGCTCGCGTCGTAGTACTTCAGCTCGAAGCTCGCCACCGGCGCGTCGTGGATCTTGCCGAGGTTGTGCCCGATGCGAATCACCTCGAGCCACTTCGCATCGGGAGTGACCATCCGCCACGACGCCAGGTTGTCGAGCGCCGTTCCCCACAGCACGGCCTTCTTGCCGCCGGCGTTCATCGCGACGTTGCCGCCGATGCACGACGCCTCGGCCGACGTCGGGTCGACGGCGAAGACGAAGCCGGCGCGCTCGGCGGCGTCGGCGACGCGCTGCGTGACGACGCCGGCCTCGGTCCAGATCGTCGCCACGTCACTCTCGACCCCGGGCAACGGCAGATGCTCGACCTCGCTCATCGCCTCGAGCTTTTCGGTGTTGATGACCGCGCTCTTCCAGGTGAGCGGAATCGCACCGCCGGTGTAGCCGGTGCCGCCGCCGCGCGGAATGATCGTGAGTCCCAGCTCGATGCAGCGCGCGACCAGCCCGGCCATCTCCGCTTCGCTGTCCGGCGTCAGGACGACGAACGGGTACTCGACGCGCCAGTCGGTCGCGTCGGTGACGTGCGAGACGCGCGACAAGCCGTCGAACTTGACGTTGTCCTTGGCCGTGACGCGCGCGAGCAGGCGGAGCGCGCGCTTGCGCAGGTCCCAGACGGCGCGGAACTGCGCCGCGAAGGCGTCGACGGCGGCGCGTGCCAGCCCGAGCAGCTCGCCGACGACGGCGTCGCGGCTCGGGTCGGCGTCGGGCGTGCGGCGCTTCTCGACTTCGCCGAGGCGATGCTGCAAGGCGTCGATGAGCTGCGCGCGCCGGCGCGGGTTGTCGAGCAGGTCGTCCTGCAGGTATGGGTTGCGCTGCACGACCCAGATGTCGCCGAGCACCTCGTAGAGCATGCGCGCCGAGCGTCCGGTGCGACGCTCGCTGCGCAACTGGCCGAGCACCTCCCAGGCGCGCGCGCCGAGCAGGCGGACGACGATCTCGCGGTCGGAGAACGAGGTGTAGTTGTAGGGAATCTCGCGCAGGCGCGGGGTGCCGCCGCCATGGCCGCCCTCGAACGTCTCCGGCATCGTGGATATGGCTCGGGCCAGCGGCTGGGGTGCGTTCATAGGGTAATCACGCATCCTAGCGGATCATCGCGTAGACGGCGGGACCGCGGAATGCCGGGGCCACGTCCGGCGAGGGGAACCCCGCTTGCCGCGTACCGAGGTTCCGTGACAAAACCGAACTGTCACACGAACCCGTCAGCATTCCACGTTCTTCGTTGCTCCAGGAGGATTCATGAGTTGGAAACCCGTCGCGCCGCTGGTCGCTGCAGCCGCGTTGTTCGTCGCACTGCCCGTCAGCGCACAGGTCGAGATCCAGTGGTGGCACTCGATGGCAGGCAAGCTCGGCGACAAGGTCAACGAGATCGCCGAGAAGTTCAACGCCAGCCAGAAGGACTACAAGGTCGTCGCGGTCTACAAGGGCCAGTACGACGAGTCGCTCACCGCCGCCATCGCCGCCTACCGCGCCGGCAAGCCGCCGCAGATCGTGCAGGTGTTCGAGGTCGGCACGGCGACGATGATGGCGGCGCAAGGCGCGGTGATGCCGGTCTACAAGCTCATGGCCGATGCGCACGAGAAGTTCGACGCGAAGGACTACCTGCCCGCGGTCACCGGGTACTACTCCGACACGCACGGCAATCTGCTCTCGATGCCGTTCAACAGCTCGACGCAGGTGCTCTACCTCAACAAGGACGCGTTCAAGAAGGCCGGCCTCGATCCCGAGAAGCCGCCCGCGACCTGGCCCGAGCTGTTCCAGGACGCCGACAAGCTCAAGGCCGCTGGCGTGTCCTGCGCGTTCACCACCGGCTGGCAGTCGTGGGTCCAGCTCGAGAGCTTCAGCGCCTGGCACAACGTGCCCTTCGCGACGGAGCAGAACGGCTTCGGCGGTCTGGGCACGCGGCTCGAGTTCAACGGCCCGGTGCAGACCATGCACATCCAGAACCTGGCCGAGATGGCCAAGAAGGGGACGTTCATCTACGCCGGGCGCAAGGACGAGCCGACCGGCAAGTTCCAGGCCGGCGAGTGCGCGATGGAGACCACCTCGAGCGGCTCGTACGCGAACATCAAGGCGAACGCGAAGTTCGAGCTCGGTGTCGCGCCCCTGCCCTACTACCCGAGCGTCAAGGGCGCGCCGCAGAACACCATCATCGGCGGCGCGACGCTGTGGGTGATGACGCAGAAGGATCCCGCGGTCTACAAGGGCGTCGCGCGCTTCTTCACCTTCGTGTCGTCGCCGGAGATCCAGCTCGACTGGCACAAGTCGACCGGCTACGTTCCGATCACGCTCGCGGCCTACGAGTTGGCGAAGAAGAACGGCCTGTACATCGAGCGCCCCGGCTTCGACGTCGCGATCAAGGAATTGACGAACAAGCCGCCGACTGCCAACTCGAAGGGGCTGCGCTTGGGCAACTTCGTGCAGATTCGCAACGTGATCGACGAGGAGCTCGAGGGGGTCTGGGGTGGGCAGAAGACCGCCAAGGCAGCGCTCGACGAAGCTGTCAAGCGCGGCAACGAGCTGCTCGAAAAGTTCGAGAAGGCGAACAAGTAAGCTCCATGGGGCGCGCCGCGGCCCGGCGGTGCGCCGTCCCCTCTTTCTCGCATATCGCCCGCGTGCATGGATAAGCGCGTCCATTTCCGCTCGCCCTGGCTGCCCTACGCCCTGGTGCTGCCGCAGATCGCGGTCACGCTGGTGTTCTTCGTCTGGCCTGCCGCGGAGACGCTGTACTACTCGGTGCTGCTGCAGGACGCTTTCGCGTCGAAGGTCCAGTTCGTCTGGTTCGACAACTTCATCACCCTCTTCCAGGACTCGCACTACCTCGCGTCCTTCAAGATCACCGCGCTGTTCTCGGCGATCGTCGCCATCACCGGTCTGGCCCTGTCGCTGCTGCTCGCGGTGTTTGCCGACCGCGTGCTGCGCGGCTCGAGCGTCTACAAGA
Organism: Caldimonas sp.; assembly: GCA_035555295.1. Taxonomy (GTDB): domain Bacteria; phylum Pseudomonadota; class Gammaproteobacteria; order Burkholderiales; family Burkholderiaceae_C; genus Schlegelella_A. The sequence goes on along the minus strand of DATMGW010000166.1, from coordinate 2,269 downwards.
CCTTGCTGATCTGGCCCTATGCCGTCGCCCCCGCGGTGGCAGGCATCCTGTGGCTGTTCATGCTCTCGCCTTCGATCGGCATGCTCACCTACGCGCTGCGCGGCTTCGGCATCGACTGGAACTACTACGTCAACCCCGGCCAGGCGATGCTGCTCATCTGCGTGGCCGCGATCTGGAAGCAGATCAGCTACAACTTCCTCTTCTTCCTCGCCGGGTTGCAGGCGATCCCGTCCTCGCTGATCGAGGCGGCGGCCATCGACGGCGCCGGCCCGGTGCGGCGCTTCTGGACAATCGTCTTCCCGCTGCTGTCGCCGACCGCGTTCTTCCTGCTCGTCGTCAACGTCGTCTACGCGTTCTTCGACACCTTCGCCATCGTCGACTCGACCACGCAGGGAGGCCCGGGCCAGGCGACGCAGACCCTGGTCTACAAGATCTACCAGGACGGCGTCCAGGCGCTGGACCTCGGCGGCTCGGCGGCGCAATCGGTCGTGCTGATGGTGATCGTGATCGCGCTCACCGTGGTGCAGTTCCGCTGGGTCGAGCGCAAGGTGCAGTACTAGGGCCTGCTAGCGCAATGATCGAGCGCCGCCCGTTCCTCAACGTCGTGCGCCACGCCGCGCTGGTTGTCGCCGTGGCGGTGATCCTCTTTCCCGTCTACGTCGCCTTCGTCGCCTCGACGCTGTCGTTCGACGAGGTGCTGCACGTGCCGATGCAGCTGTGGCCGGGAGGCCATCTGCTGGAGAACTACGCCGACGTCATGGCCCACGGCAGCGCGAAGGGCTCGAGCGCGCCGGTGGGAAGGATGATGATCAACAGCCTCATCATGGCGCTCGTCATCGCCATCGGCAAGATCGCGATCTCGATCATCTCGGCCTTCGCGATCGTCTACTTTCGCTTCCCGTTTCGCCAGACCGTCTTCTGGATGATCTTCATCACGTTGATGCTGCCGGTCGAGGTGCGCATCCTGCCCACCTACCAGGTCGCGGCCGACCTGGGGCTCATCGACACGTACGCCGGGCTGACGATGCCGCTGATCGCCTCGGCGACCGCGACTTTCCTGTTCCGCCAGTTCTTCCTCACGATCCCCGACGAGTACGCCGAGGCCGCCCGCATCGACGGCGCCGGCCCGCTGCGCTTCTTCAAGGACGTGGTGCTGCCGCTGTCGCGTACCAACATCGCGGCGCTGTTCGTGATCATGTTCATCTACGGCTGGAACCAGTACCTCTGGCCGCTGCTCGTGACGACGCAGGAGAGCATGTACACGACCGTGATCGGCATCAAGCGCATGATCCCCGGCGGCGATGCGGCGGCCGAGTGGCACCTGGTCATGGCCACTGCGATCCTCGCGATGCTGCCGCCGGCGGTGGTCGTGCTGCTGATGCAGAAGTGGTTCGTCAAGGGCCTGGTCGACACCGAGAAATAGGCAAACAAGATGGGAGCGATCAGTCTGCGCGGGATCGAGAAGACCTACGGCCGCGCGCCGAGGGCCAACAAGGTCATCCACGGCGTCAGCGCCGAGATCGCCGACGGCGAGTTCGTCGTCATCGTCGGTCCCAGCGGCTGCGGCAAGAGCACGCTGCTGCGGATGGTGGCCGGGCTCGAAGAGATCAGCGGCGGCGAGATCGAGATCGGCGGCCGCGTCGTCAATGACCTCGAGCCCGCCGAGCGCGACATCGCGATGGTGTTCCAGAACTACGCGCTCTACCCGCACATGAGCGTGTTCGACAACATGGCCTACGGGCTCAGGATCCGCCGGATCCCCTCCGAGGAGATCCGTGCCCGCGTCGACAAGGCCGCGGCGATCCTCGAGCTCGCGCCCTTCCTCAAGCGCAAGCCCCGCGAACTCTCCGGCGGCCAGCGACAGCGCGTGGCGATGGGGCGCGCGATCGTGCGCGAGCCGCAGGTGTTCCTGTTCGACGAGCCGCTCTCCAACCTCGACGCCAAGCTGCGGGCGCAGACGCGCCTCGAGATCCAGAAGCTGCACGGCGAGCTGCGAACGACGTCGCTGTTCGTCACGCACGACCAGGTCGAGGCGATGACGCTGGCCGAGCGGATGATCGTCATGAACGCCGGCCGCATGGAACAGATGGGCACGCCCGACGAGGTCTATCACCGTCCAGCGACGACCTTCGTTGCCGGCTTCATCGGCTCGCCGCCGATGAACCTGGTGCGCGGCGTCGCCGACGCTGCCGGCTTCACCGCCGGTGGCCAGTTGCTGCCGCTGCCCGCGCCGGCGCCGCGTGCGGGCGAGCTGGTGATGGGCGTGCGT
>DATMGW010000165.1:0-2318 GCA_035555295.1 Caldimonas sp. | reverse complement strand
GGTGTCGCAACAGGTCGGGCTGCTCTTCGTCACGCTGTTCGGCCTGCTCACGCTGGCGACGCTCGTCGCCTTCGTCCGCTCGTTGCGCGAATCGACGACGCCGGCAGAGGACGCAGCACAGGAGCGCATGGCGCGCGAGCTGCGCGCGATCTGGATCGGCGCGCTGCTGTTCTGGATTTCCTGGGCCGCCGGGCCGTTCGTCTCGACCCTGCTGTTCGGCTTCGTCTCGTTCTTCGCGCTGCGCGAGTTCGTGACGCTGACGCATACCCGGCGCGGCGACCATCGAAGCCTGCTCCTCGCCTTCTTCGTCGTCCTGCCGCTGCAATACGTGCTCGTCGGCACGCGCCTGTTCAACGCCTTCACGGTCTTCATCCCGGTCTACGTCTTTTTCGCGATCCCGGTCGTCAGCGCGCTGGCCAACGACCCGCTGAACTTCCTCGAGCGCACGGCGAAGATCCAGTGGGGCATCACGGTGTGCGTCTACGGCATGAGCCATGCGCCGGCACTGCTCCTGCTCGAGCTGCCGAACTGGCACGAACGCGGCGCCTTTCTCGTCTTCTACCTGGTCGTGGTCGTCGCGACGGCGCAGCTCGCCCAGGAGCTCGCCGGCCGGCGCCTGCGACGGCGGCCGGTGGCCCGCGCGATCAGCCGCTCGTTCTCGTGGCGCGCCTGGGGCGCCGGCGCCGCTGCCGCCGCCATCGTCGGTGCATTGCTCTACTGGACGACACCCTTCAAGCCGCTTCCGGCGCTGGCCATGGGAGCGATCGCGGGGGCGACCGGAACGCTCGGCGAATTCGTGATGCAGGCCCTCAAGCGCGACGCCGGAGTGCGCAGTTGGAGCGGGCGGGCATCGGTCACCGGAGCGGTCGGGCTGCTCGATCGGGTCGCGCCGCTCTGCTTCGCCGCACCGGTCTTCTTCCACTCGGTGCGCTGGTATTTCGGAATCTAGTGCGATCCAGCCGGCCGAACCCGCCGCGCCGGCCGCGACTTCGGTTCCAATCGGCAGCATGCGCGTACTCGGCATCGACCCCGGCCTTCGCACGACGGGCTTCGGCGTCGTCGAGAGCGCCGGTGCGCGCCTGCACTATGTGGCGAGCGGGACGATACGCACCGATGCGGCGGCCGTTCGCGATCTGCCCGGGCGGCTGAAGATCATCTTCGAGGGCGTGCGCGAAGTCGCGGCGCGCTACGCGCCGACCTGCGCTTCGGTCGAGATCGTCTTCGTCAGCATCAATCCGCAGTCGACGCTGCTCCTCGGCCAGGCCCGCGGCGCGGCGCTGTCGGCGCTCGTCGCCGACGAGCTGAGCGTGGCCGAGTACACGGCGTTGCAGATGAAGCGGGCGATCGTCGGCCACGGCCAGGCCAAGAAGGAACAAGTGCAACAGATGGTGATGCGGCTGCTCTCGTTGCCCGGCGTCCCGGGCAAGGACGCGGCCGACGCGCTCGGCCTGGCGATCTGCCACGCCCACGCGGCCAGCAGCTTCGCGGCGATCGAGCGCAGCGCCGCGCTCGCACCGCGAAGTTCGGCGCGTTACCGGCAGGGACGAAGCTACTAGGGACGCAAACGCGGGGCCGGCCTCGGCGACAATCGGCGCCCCATGTATGCCCTCTTCGAAGATGCCGGGAAGTTCCATGCCGGCCGGGTGATGAGCGAGACCGAGAGCTCGCTGCAGATCGAGCTCGCCTCGGGCAAGCGGGTCAAGGTCAAGGCTGCGAACGCGCTGCTGCGCTTCGCCGGCCCCGAGCCGGAAGCGTTGCTCGCCTCGGCCGGCACCCTGGCCGCGGGCCTCGACCTGGACCTGGCCTGGGAGTTCGCTCCCGAGGGCGAGTTCGGCTTCGCCGAGCTGGCGCGCGACTACTACGGCGCTTCGACCGGGACGGTGCAGCAAGCCGCGGCCCTGCTCGGCCTGTACGGCGCGCCGCACTATTTCCGCCGCCTCGGCAAGGGCCGCTTCAAGAAGGCGCCCGAAGAGACGGTCCGGGCCGCCCTGCTCGGGATCGAGCGCAAGAAGCAGGTCGCGGCGCAGGTGGATGCGTGGGCGGTCGAGCTCGCCGCCGGCGCATGCCCGCCGGGCGTTCGCGAGCAGATCTATCGCATCCTTTTCAAGCCCGACAAGAACACGCCCGAGTACAAGGCGGTCGTCGAGGCGGCGCACCGCACCGGGCGGGCGCCGCTCGAGCTGCTCAAGTCCGCGGGGGCGATCGATTCGCCGTACCAGTTCCACTGGCGGCGCTTTCTGTTCGAGCACTTTCCCAGGGGAACGGCGTTCGCGCCGGTCGAGGTGCCGGCGACCAAGGAAGACCTGCCGCTGGCTCCG
>DATMGW010000164.1:0-6387 GCA_035555295.1 Caldimonas sp. | reverse complement strand
CCCCGGCCGAGACCCGAGCCGAGGGCAGCGACGACCCGGCCGACGACGATGCCGTGCGCATCGTCGCCGCCGCGCTCGCCGCCGACCCCGCCTTGCGCGCGCTCGGCCTCGAGGCCGGAGTCTCGCGCGTGCAGACTCACGACACGTCGATCGACCTGCGCGGCGGCAAGAGCGAGGCCTATGGATTCGGCAGGCGAATCGGCCTCCATCGATTCGCCAACCCCGTCGTCGCGCCGCTGTTCGATGTCGACGAGCCCTCGGATGTCGGATTCGCATTCGCGGAGCCCGAGCAGCCAGGGCCTTCCGAACCTCCGGGAGCGTGGGAGGTGCGCGAAGCCTTTCACTTCGTCCTTCGCGGCGAGGCGGCGCGTGGCAACGCGATCGCTATGGGCAGCCAGGCGCAGCTGTCGTTCGACTACGGATTGCCGCCCGGCGAAGCGCTCGCGACGATCCGCAGCCCGCACCTCGACGAGGCGAGGCGGGCGGAGCTCGACATCATGCTGTGCGCGACCGTCAGCGGGCCGCTCGCGATCGTCGGCTCGCAACAGGCGCTGGCGCGGTTCAGGAACGGCGCGATGGTCGAGCGGGCGGTGTTCCGGCTGCACGCCGGGAACGAGCCCGGCGAGGCGGTCGTGCACGTCGACTATCTCGTTCGGGGCGAGCTGGTGCACCAGAGCGAAATCGGGATCGACGTCGTCGCGAGCCCCGCCCGGTTGCGGACGACCACCGACTCGACCCGGACGAACGGGCCGCCGCCCGCCGACCTGAAGAGCCTCGCCGCCGTGTCCGCGGCGCCCGAGCAACGGATCTTCCTGTCGCTGGGCTTTGCCGGCGGCATGCTGCGCATTGCGCTGAGCGACTTTCGTGGCGGCCAGCTCGACTTCCAGGACGAATACCAGTCGACACTCTTCGACACGACCCGGCTCGAGACGATGCTCAAGGCCGTGCACAACGAGATGGCGCGTTGTTATGCGGACCGGGATTTTTGGGAGACCTTCGACGGGACGATTCCGGCGGGCGCGCCGGGGCAGATCGCCGTCGACGCCCTGGCCGAGACCCTGGGAATCGTCGCGGCCGCGGGCTCGCTGCTCAACGACGAGCTGCGCGAGGACGAGGAGATCGGCAAGGCGCTCGACTACATCGAGGCGAACGCCGCGCCCGGCACGGTGCTGAGCGTGTCGACCGACAAGGTCTTCCTGCCCTGGGAGCTGCTCTTTCCCGAACATCGAACGCTGCAGATGGTGGAAGACGGGGCCGCGCCGCCGGACGCCGGGAAGTTCTGGGGCGCGCGCTTCGCCATCGAGACCGACAAGCGCGGCATCGGCTCGCTGACCCGGCTGCGCGACGAGCACCTCAAGCAACGGCCGAAGGTCGCGCTGAACCTGAACCCGACGATCACGATCGCCGGAGTGCCGGCAGCGAGCCAGCCGCTGGCGGTGCAGCAGGGCTGGGCGCGCAAGCTCGAGGAGCGCGGCCTCCTCGAAGGCGTCAAGGACTCGTGCAAGGACGTGCGGCCCGTCCTGCAATACGCCTCGACTGCCGCCACCCTGATCTACGTGTACTGCCACGGCAACTCGCCCGAGGTGTTCCGCGGCATCGACGAAAGCCTCGTGCTCGCCGACGACTGCACCCTCAGGCCGCGCGACCTGCGCACCTTGCCGGCGTATTCCGGTGCGCCGATCATCTTCCTCAACTCGTGCAAGGCGGGCGTGTCGTCGCCGCTGACCTTCTCGAGCTTCCTGGCCGAGTTCAGGACGCGCGGCGCGCTGGGGCTGATCGCGACCTCGTTCTCGGTGCCGATCGCCTTCGCGGCGCGCTTCGGCCAGGAGGTCGTCGAAAGCTACCTGGGCAGGCGCGGCTCGCTCGCCGTCGAAATGCTGCGCCTGCGCCGCGCCCATCTGCTCGAGCGCGGCGACCCGGTGCCGCTCTTCTACACGCTGCAATGCCACCTCGACGCCCCGGCGCTGCCGTGACCCGCGCCATCGCATGAGCGACGACGAACGCATCACGCTGGTCCTCAGCGACCTCCACGTCGGCGGCGGCCCGGCCGACCCGGGCGACGACCACATCTATCACGACGACCAGCTCGTGAACTTCGTGAAGGCCCAGGCAGCGACGCCCGAGGGTCGCGCGGGCCGTCTCGAGCTGTTCTTCAACGGCGACTTCCTCGAGTTCGCGCAGACCAACGTCGGCGCGTTCTCGCTCCTGTCCGACAAGCGCTGGTGCACTGAGCTCGAATCGCTCAGCAAGCTCGACAGCATCATCGCCGGGCATCGCGATATCTTCGAAGCGCTCGCTGAATTCCAGAAGGACGGCAACGTCGTCACGATCGCCGCGGGCAACCACGACGTCGATCTCTGGTGGCCCCGGGTGCAGGGCCGCATTCGCGAAGTGGCCGGCGCCGGCGTGCGTTTCGAGGTCGGCAAGGAGTGGGTCGAGCGTTACGCCGGCAGGCTGCAGATCGCGCACGGGCACATGAGCGACGTCGCGAACCGCTTCGAGCATTGGGAGCGTCCGATCGTGACCGGGCCGTTCGGCATCGAGTGTCTCGAGATGTGCCCGGGCACGCTTTTCATGGTCAAGTTCGTGAACCGGCTCGAGGCGGAGTACCCGTTCGCCGACAACCTGCTGCCGGTGACGCGGCTCGGCTGGGTGCTGCTGGACGACGACAAGTCCGGGCTCGTGTCGGTCGGCTGGATGTTCGCGCGCATGTTCACCTCGCTCAGCGTTCTCGAGGCCGAAGAGCAGGAGGATCTCGGTAGCCGCCTGCTGACGCGGATCCAGGGCAGCCGCAGCCGCGTCGCGGCGCTCGACGCGATCCTCGCGGCGCAGGAAATGAACGAGGAGAGGGCCTGGCTCGCGCAACGCCGCCTGACGCCCGAACGCCTGGCGGCGCTGATGTTCGCCTTGCTCGGGCGGATCGAGCTGCAGGAATGGAAGGATCTGTTCGAGCTTGCGCCGGGCAGCGTCGTCCTGGGCAGCGACGAGCACGACGTGACGCTGAACGCGATCCGCAAGGCGAAGGACAGCGACGGCAAGGAAGACCTGCGCCGGGTCGCGCGCAAGCGCGCCAGGCTCGTCGAGCAAACGAGCGTCGTCGTCATGGGCCACACGCACCAGCAGGACGAGCTCGAGTGGGAGGGGAAGAAATACTTCAACCCGGGATGCTGGACGCGCTATCTCGAGCTCAGGCCCGGGCGCAAGGTCACCCTGGAAGACTTGCGCGACGAGTCGAAGTATCCGTACGCGCTGAACGTCGTTCGGGTCGAGCCGGCCGGCGGCGCGCTGCTTTCGCAGATGGTGAACATCGACCGCTATCCGCGCCTGCCCTGAGCGGCGGCCGATCAGCGCCTTCTCCTACCGGTGATTTCGCCGCCTTCTCACTCGAAGGCGCGGCCGCCGCTCATGGCCGGCACGCCGAATCGCCATTACCTTTCTAGGGATTGCGCAATGTGCCCGTGCCATGTATCGGTTCTTGCCTCTTGCCCTTGCACCGCCCGTCTTCGTGCTGCGAAGACGGTCGTTGCCGCTCGCGTTCGCCGCGCTGGCAATGGGGCTGCTCGCGACGGCGGCAGCAGCCTCTTCGCTCGGGCTCGAGGCGGGCGCTCCGCCCATCGCGCTGACGCAGGCGAATCCCGCAGCGCTTCCCGTGGCGGCACCGCTCGCCGCAGCAGCTCCGCTCGTCCCGGCTCCCGGCGCCGAGGAGGAGGAGGCCGGTCCGCCCTGGCGTTGGTCGACATCCGCCGAGTATTCCGGCGGGATCTATCGCTGGTCGCTGTCTCGCGGTAGCTTCGATTTCGGGCTGCGCTTCGAGACGCCCACGCGACCCGGATCCGGCGCCGATCCGCGCCTCGACGCGGCGGGGCCGCTGGTCCAGACGCTTCCCGCGCTGAGCCTCGGCGTGCGCACGGTCGATTCGCCCGCCGGCAGCTGGCTGCAGCGCCTGTCCGGGACCGAGGGCGTGCCGTCGTCGACGAGCCGGGTCGGCATCGAATGGAAGCCGGCCGAGTCGCAGCTCATGTTCCTGCGCCAGGGCCTGGGCATCCGTCTCAGCGGCGACGACAGGGTGACGATGCGCCTGCGCAAGGGAATGCTCGGCATCTACATGAAGCGCGAGTTCTGACGCTCGTTCGCTTCGCGCGAGGGCGACGCTCGTCGCCGCGCTGCGAATGAGTTGTCGCAGAATCGGCGACGCCGGCGCATTGGCCGGCGAGCCTCGGGGTCCCTGCTGAAATCCGTCGCGTACTGGAATTCCGAGCTCGAGACGCTGCCGTGGGCCGAGGTCGAGCGCTGGCAGGCCGGCCGGATCGCCGCGATGCTGCCGGCGTTGCGGCAGCGCTCGGGCCTCTACGCGGCCTTGCACGCGAACGGCGTCGACACCCTGTTGCTGCGCCAGCTTGCCGACCTGCAAGCGCTGCCGTTCACGACGAAAGACGACATCCGCGCCGCGCAGGATGCGGCGACCACGACCGAGCCCTTCGGCAGCAACCAGGGCGTATCGCTGCACGACATCGTGCAGGCGATCAGCTCGTCGGGGACGACCGGCCAGCCGGTCTACTACGCGTTGACCGCGGCCGATCTCGAGGTCTTCACCGACGCGATCGCACACACCTGGTTCACCGCGGGAATCCGCCGCGACGACGTCGTCGCCCACCTGGTCGGCCTGCCGATGGTCGCCGGCGGCCTGCCCTATGCCGACGGCTTTCGCCGCATCGGTGCGACGCTGTGCTGGCTCGGCGGCTTCGCGACCGAGCGCATCCTGCGCGAGATGCGGCGCCTGCGCGTCACGGCGCTGCTCGCGACGACTTCGTTCGCCACTTACCTGGCCGGGCAATGGGACGAGGTCGGGCGCGAGACCGGCGTGCCGTCGCAGCTGCAGAAGGTCCTGTGCGGCGGCGAGCCCGGGCTGAACCAGCCCGAGATCCGCGAGCGCATCCGGCGCGGCCTCGGCGTCGCCCACCTGCGCGAGACGATGGGCCTGGGCGACGTGATTTCGGCGATGTGGGGCGAATGCGAGGCCGAGGACGGCATGCACTTCAACGCCCAGCGCTACGTGGCGATCGAGCTGATCGACCCGGCCGACGGCGCTCTCTTGCCCTGGGCGGCCGGGGTGACCGGCGAGATCGTCTACACGGCATTCGCGCGCGAGGCGACGCCGCTCGTTCGCTATCGTTCGCGCGACCATGCTCTGGTTCTCGGCGCCGAGCCCTGCCGCTGCGGCCGGACCAGCCCACGCATCCGCTGCATCGGCCGCACCGACGACATGCTGATCTACAAGGCGATGAACGTGTTCCCGACGGCGATCCGCGACCTGATCGCCGGGGCCTTCGTCGGCCGGGTCGATCCGGCGCTGCTGCGCATCTGGAAGGAGCACAAGGACCAGGTGCGCTTCGACGCCGCGATCCCGCTCGACGTCGAAGCCACCGCGGCGGTGCAGGCCGAGGCGTACCCGCAGCTCGCCGCGGAGATCGAGGCGCTGATCCGGGCCCAGTTGCAGGTGCGCGTCGCGCCGACCGTGCTCGCTCCGGGCGCGCTGCCGCGCAGCGCCTACAAGAATTCCCTGCTTGCCGTTCGCGGCGCCCCTTGACGGAACCACGCCAAAGATGAAGTTCGAACGTTCCTTCCTGAGCGCCCGCCACCTGTGGTCATCGCCGTTCGTGCGCTGGCAAGGGAGCCTGGCCGATGTGTCGAGCCTCGACCTCGTCGTTGCGGTGACGCGCCAGGCCCTGGAGCGACGCCGCTTCGACCCGGCGCGGGCGACCCAGATCGTCCTCGGCACGACGGTCCCGCAGCCGCGCAGCTTCTACGGCGCGCCGTGGGTCGCTGCGCAGCTGGGAATGACGGGCGCGAGCGGGCCGCACATCGCGCAGGCCTGCGCGACCTCGGTCGCCTGCCTGGTCGCCGCGGCGCAGGCGGTCGAAGTCGATCGCGGCAGCACGTCGCTGGTGCTGGCCGCCGACCGCACGAGCAACGGGCCGCTCATGGTCTATCCGCGCTCGCAGGCTATGGGCGGCGCGCCGGCGAGCGAGCACTGGGTGCTCGACAGCTTCGCCGCCGATCCGTGGACCGGCGAGTCGATGGTGCAGACGGCCGAGGCGGTGGCTCGCGACGGCGCGATGTCGCGCGCCGAGCTCGACGCGCTGACGCTGCTGCGCTATGCGCAGTACCAGCGTTCGCTCGCCGACGACCGCGCCTTCCAGCGCCGCTGGATGGAGCCCGTTGTCATCGCCCGCGGCAAGACCAGGCTCGTCGTCGAGGCCGACGAAGGCGTGCATCCGTACACAGCCGATGGGCTGGCCGCCCTGAAGCCGGTGCTTGCCGATGGCGTGACGACCTACGGCTCGCAGACGCATCCGGCCGACGGCTGCTCCGGGGCGATCGTCGGCG
>DATMGW010000163.1:0-20963 GCA_035555295.1 Caldimonas sp. | reverse complement strand
GAGCGCCAGCGCATGCTGACGACCAAGGCCGCCGCCCGCCCCGGTAACGATCGCCACCCTTCCATCGAATCGAATCGACATCCGCTCCCCTTGTGGTTCGAACTTGAAAGGAATCAGCGCCGGCTTGCGCCGCGCGACGCGGCGCGTTCGCTCGCCTTGTGCGCAGTCGGTTTGCCGGCGCGCGAAGGACGCAGCGTCGCGCCCGAACGGGCGCGGGCCTTCGCCTTGGCCGACGCCTTGACGGCGCGGTCGGCCTGCTTCAGCGCGACGATCTCGCTCGTCGCCGCGTCGTCGCTGCCCGTCGCCGCGCTCTTCTCGCGGCGTCCACGCGCCAGCGCCAGCTCCTCGCCGTCGCGAACGAGGCGGAAGTCGATCTTGCGCCCGTCGAGGTCGACGCGGCTGACCTGCACACGAACGCGCGTGCCGACGACGTAGCGAACTCCGGTGCGCTCGCCGCGCAGCTCCTGCTTTACCTCGTCGAAGCGGTAGTACTCGCCACCGAGCTCGGTGACGTGGACAAGGCCGTCGACGTGCAGGCCGTCGAGCGTCACGAACAGGCCGAAGCTCGTCACGGCGCTGACCGTGCCGCCGTATTCCTCGCCCAGGTGCTCGCGCATGTAGCGGCACTTGAGCCAGGCCTCGACGTCGCGCGAGGCTTCGTCGGCGCGCCGCTCGTTGGCGCTGCAATGCGCGCCCGCGACTTCCCATGCCTCGGGCTCGCCGCCCGGAACGAGCACGGGCATCGCGATGGCGCGCGGCTTGGCGGCCTTCGCCGCCCTCGCCGGCTTAGCGACGCTTGCCATCGCCTTGCCAGCCTTGCCCGAGAGCTGGTAGCGCCGGCCTTCCAGCAAGGCCTTGATGACGCGGTGCACGAGCAGGTCGGGGTAGCGGCGGATGGGGCTCGTGAAGTGCGTGTAGGCCTCGTAGGCGAGGCCGAAGTGGCCGCTGTTCGTTCCGGTGTAGATCGCCTGCTGCATCGAGCGCAGCAGCATCGAGTGGATCTGTGCCGCGTCGGGCCGGTCCTTGGTCGCCTGCGCGATCGCCTGGTACTCGGCCGGCTTCGGGTCGTCGCCGATCGCCAGTCCGAGGCCGAGCGCCTTCAGGTAGTTCTGCAGCAGCGTCTTCTTCTCTGGCGTCGGACCTTCGTGGACGCGGTAGAGCGCCGGGTGCTTGGCGCGGACGATGAAGTCGGCCGAGCAGACGTTGGCGGCGAGCATCGCCTCTTCGATCAGGCGGTGCGCTTCGGTGCGCGTGCGCGGAACGATCTTCTCGATGTGCCCGTTGTCGTCGCAGATGATCTGCGTCTCGGTCGTCTCGAAGTCGATCGCGCCGCGTTTCACGCGCGCCCTGAGGAGGGCTCGGTAGACGTCGTGCAGGTCGAGCAGGTGCGGCACCAGCGCCTCGCGCTTGGCCGCCTCGGCGCCGCGCGTGTTGGCGAGGATGGCTGCGACCTCGTCGTAGGTGAATCGCGCCGCCGAGCGGATGACGGCGGGAAAGAACTGGTAGGCGTGGATCTCGCCGTCGGCGCTGACGAGCATGTCGCAGACCATGGCGAGGCGCTCGACCTCCGGGTTGAGCGAGCACAGGCCGTTCGAGAGCTTCTCCGGCAGCATCGGAATAACGCGGCGCGGGAAGTACACCGAGGTCGCCCGTTCGTAGGCGTCGGCGTCGATCGCTTCGCCGGGCTTCACGTAGTGGCTGACGTCGGCGATGGCGACGACGAGGCGCCAGCCCTTCGACTTGCCGACCGTCGCCGCCTCGCAATAGACGGCGTCGTCGAAATCGCGCGCGTCCTCGCCGTCGATCGTGACGAGGGCGACGTCGCCGAGATCGACCCGTCCCTTACGGTCGGCGAGGCGGATCGCATCGGGGAGCGCCGCGGCCTGCGCCAGCGTCGCCTCGGAGAAGACGTGAGGCACCTCGTACTTGCGCACGGCGATCTCGATCTCCATTCCGGGATCGTCGATCTCGCCGAGCACTTCGGTGACGCGGCCGAGCGGCTGCGAATGCAGCGAAGGCGGCTCGGTCAGCTCGATGGCGACGACCTGGCCCGCGGTCGCGCCGGCGATCGCGTTGCGCGGGACGATGATGTCCTGTCCATAGCGCTTGTCTTCCGGGGCGACCAGCCAGATTCCGCTCTCGTGCAGCAGCCGGCCGATGATCGGCGCCTTCTTGCGCTCGACGATCTCGAGAACGCGTCCCTCGGGCCGGCCCTTCTTGTCGTAGCGGACGATGCGCGCCTTGACATGGTCGCCGTGCAGGACGGAACGCATCTCCTGGGGCGAGAGATAGAGATCGGCTTCGGCGCCGTCGCGAACGACGAAGCCATGGCCATCGCGATGGCCGAAGACCGTGCCCTCCACTTCGGCCATCAGCTCGTTGCCGATGGAAGCGGGGGTCTTGGGTAGTGTTGCTTTGATGATAAAGTCCGTTGTTGCCTGAGATGCCCAGGTGGCGGAATTGGTAGACGCACTAGTTTCAGGTACTAGCGGGTAACTCCGTGGGGGTTCGAGTCCCTTCCTGGGCACCATGATCGTAGAGGTCGTCCGAGCTGAGCTCGGCGTGAATGAAAATGGGGCCCGCACTGGCGGGCTTTTTGCTGACCGCGTGGATCGTGGATTGCGCGCGAGGCGGCATCAGATGACGAACTTCTTCGCCAGACCGTCCGGCCGAAGGTCGTCGTACTCCTCGAACGGCTGGTGGATCCACGGGCTCGTCGGCAGCAGCTCGACGTAGTAGTCGGGCGTGTAGGTCGACGCGCCCTTGGTCCAGAGCACGGCCGAGCGCAATTCGCTGATCGACGGCATGCCGCGCAAGCGGTCGACGACAGCGCGCAAGGTGATCCCTGAATCGGCGAGATCGTCGACGAGAAGGACGCGGCCGGCGAGCTCGCCCTTCGGCAGCGTGATGTACTTGGCGATGTCGAGCCGCCCCTGGATCGTTCCCGCCTCGGCCCGGTACGAGCTCGTCGACATGATGGCGAGCGGCTTGTCGAAGACGCGCGACAGCACGTCGCCGGGCCGCATTCCGCCGCGCGCGAGGCACAGGATCTGATCGAAGGCCCAACCCGAAGCGTGGACCTTCAGCGCCAGGCGCTCGATCAGCATGTGGTATTCGTCCCAGGAGACGTAGAGGTGTTTGCCGTCGTCGGTGAGCATGCTGGAGGCAGCGCCTGTTCAGGCGGCGAGGCGACGCTGCGTCGCCGTACCGGGCTGGTAGGGATGACGCAGGAGGATCGTGTGCTCGCGATCCGGCCCGGTCGAGATCATGTCGATCGGCGCGCCGATGAAGCCCTCGACGCGCTGCAGGTAGCGGCGCGCGTTGAGCGGAAGCGCGCTCCATTGCGTCGCCCCGAAGGTGCTTTCGCTCCAGCCTGCAAAGGTCTCGTAGATCGGCACGCAGGCGACAATGTCGTCGGCGTCCAGAGGCAGGATGTCGATGCGCTCGCCGCGCAACTCGTAGCCGACCGAGACCTTGATCTCGGCGAGCCCGTCGAGCACGTCGAGCTTGGTGATGCACAGGCCCGAGACGCCGTTGATGATGATGGCGCGCTTGAGCGCGGCCGCGTCGAGCCAGCCGCAGCGACGGGCTCGTCCCGTCACCGTGCCGCGCTCCTGGCCGACGCTCGACAAGTGATGGCCGATCGTTCCGGGAACCTCGATCGGCAGCTCGGTCGGGAAGGGCCCGCCGCCGACGCGTGTCGTGTACGCCTTGGTGATGCCCAGGATGTAGTGCAGCAGATCGGGTCCGACGCCCGAGCCGGCGGCGGCGTTGCCGGCGACGCAGTTGCTCGACGTGACGTACGGATAGGTGCCGTGATCGACGTCGAGCAAGGTCCCCTGCGCGCCCTCGAAGAGGATGTGCGTGCCCGACCGGTTCAGCTTGTAGAGCGCATAGCCGACGTCGCCGATCATCGGCCGCAAGGCGTCGCCGGCGCGCATCGCCATCTCGAAGATCGGCTCGAACTCGAGCGCCTTGCCGCCGAGCTGGCCGACGAGAGCGAAATTGTGCAGGACGAGCAACTCGCGCAGCTTCGCCGCGAAGCGTTCGGGGTGCTTCAGGTCCTGCACGCGCAGGGCGCGCCGCGCCACCTTGTCCTCGTAGGCCGGGCCGATGCCCTTGCCCGTCGTTCCGATCTTGCCGGCGCCGCTCGATTCGCGCAGCCGCTCGCGCGCCATGTCGACCTCGACGTGGAAAGGCAGGATCAGCGGGCACGACTCGCTGATGAGCAGGCGCGATCGGACCTCGAGCCCCATCGCCTCGAGGCGTCCGATCTCGCCGAGCAGATGCGTCGGATCGACGACGACGCCGTTGCCGATGAAGCAGGCCACGCCCTCGCGCATGATTCCCGAGGGAATGAGCTGCAGCGCCGTCTTCACGCCGCGGATGACGAGCGTGTGCCCGGCGTTGTGGCCGCCCTGGAAACGCACCACGGCCTGCGCGTGGTCGGTCAGCCAGTCGACGACCTTGCCCTTGCCTTCGTCGCCCCATTGGGTGCCGACGACGACGACGTTGCGACCGTGGCTGGTGTTCATGCGTGCGTCCTGCTTCTGCGGGCGCGCCGGCGCGGGAGAGGCGACGTGCTTCATCGTTCCTGCACTGTCCAGCGACCGCGATTGGCGATGAGCGAGCGGTCGAAGACCACGCCCGCCTCGCTGCCCGCATCGCCGGGCATCTGTCGCACGACGATCTCGCCGCGAGCGCGCAACTGGCCGACGGCAACGCGCAACGCCGCGTCGTCGTTCCAGGGCGCGCGGATCGCCTTCTTCGGCGCCGCGGGAGGAGCCAGCAAGGCGAGCTCCTTTACGTCAACGCCGAAGCCGACGGCCGGGCGGGTCCGGCCGAAGATCGCACCGACCTCGTCATAGCGGCCGCCACGAGCCACCGCGTCGCTCGCCCCCTCGACGTACGCCGCGAAGCGGGCGCCGCTGTAGTACGCGTAGCCGCTCGAATCGGCGAGGTCGAAACCGACGCGAACCGCGGGGTGCGCCGCTTTCGCTTGCACGCCAAGCTGTCTCAAATCGTCGAGCGCCGAGGCGAGCGCGGGACGCGCGGGCAGCGCCTGCCGTGCCTCCTCGAGCACCTGTTGGTCGCCGTAGAGCGTGAGGAGCGCTTCCAGACCGCGCCTGGCCTCGGCAGGAAAGCCGGTCGCGACGGAGCGCAGCTCGGCGGCGTCCTTCGCGGCCAGGGCCGCATGGACGCGCTCGAGCCGGGTGACATCGACCGGAACGCCGGCGAGCACGGCGCGAACGATGCGGGCGTCGGCGAGATCGAGCACGACGCTGGCGAGGCCGGCGACCCTCAGGCACTCGAGCGCCAAGTCGAGGATTTCCAGATCGGCTTCGAGCCCGGCGTGGCCATAGATCTCGGCGCCGAACTGCAGCGGCTCGCGCGTCGAGCCGCTGCCCGAGGCGCGCGTGTGCAGCACCGGCCCGCAGTAGCACAGGCGAGCGACGCCCTGGCGGTTCAGCAGGTGCGCGTCGATGCGGGCGACCTGCGGCGTGCTGTCGGCGCGCAGCCCCAGCGTGCGACCGCTCAGCTGGTCGACGAGCTTGAAGGTCTGCAGATCGAGGGCGTGGCCGGTTCCGGACAGCAGCGAATCGATGTGCTCGAGCATCGGCGGGATGACCAGCTCGAAGCCGAAGCTTTCTGCTGCATCGAGCAGGCCGCGGCGAAGCGTCTCGACCTGGCGGGCCCGGGCCGGCAGGACGTCGGCGATGTGCTCCGGCAAGAGCCAGGCAGAGGACATGCGAAAGCGCCGCTTATTAAAAATCGAATTGTACGGGGCGGCCGGCGCGGGTCGGGCCGCTTTCGGCCGTTCGGCCGGCAGCGCGCCGCGGCCTCGGGGCCAAGCGTCGCACGCGCCGATTCACGACCAGAAGATGAAGAGCATCGCCAGGCCTGCCAGCATGCTGGTCAGGCCGAGAAAGCGGATCTGTCCGTCGCTCATCTGCGTCGCTTTCTCGAAGATGCGCCGCCACGACGGTGGGCTCAGGAACGGCAGCAGGCCTTCGGCAACGAGCATCAACGCACAGGCGCTCAAGGCGACGTCCCAGAAGCCGACGTTCGCCAACGGTCACTTCCTGGCCGCCGCGGCGGGCGCGGCCGGACTCCCGCGCATCGCCGTGAAAAATTCGCTGCTCGGGTCGACGACCATCATGTCGTTCTTGCTGCGAAAGCTCGCCCGATAGGCCTCGAGGCTGCGGTAGAACTTGGCGAACTGCGGATCGCGGCCGAACGACTCGGCGAAGATCGCCGAAGCCTTGGCGTCGCCGTCGCCCTTGACCTTCTGGGCGTCGCGATATGCCTCGGCGACGATCACCTCGCGCTGCCGGTCGGCGTCGGCGCGGATCTTCTCGCCTTCGGCGGCACCGGTCGCGCGCAGCTGGTTGGCCACCTGCTGGCGCTCCGAGCGCATGCGGCTGTAGATCGACTCAGTGATGTTGGCGACGAAGTCGACCCGCTTGATGCGCACGTCGAGGATCTCGATACCGAACGACTTGGCGTCGTCGGCGAGGCGACTGCGTACGTCCTGCATGACCTTGTCCCGTGCGCTCGACAGTACTTCGCCGACCGTGCGCTTGGTCACTTCCTCGTTGAACGCGGCGTGGACGATCGGCGCCAGCCGCGCCTCCAGATTGCGGATGTCGACGCCGTTGTTGCGAATGAACTGGCGCGGATCGTTGACGCGCCACTTGACGAGCCAGTCGATGACCAGACTCTTCTTCTCGGCGGTGAAGATCGGCCGCGTCTCCGGGCTGTCGAGGGTCTGGATGCGGCGGTCGAGAAAGCCGACGTTCTGGAACGGCGGCGGCAGCTTCATCTTCAGCCCGGGCTCGGTGATCACTTCCTTGATCTGGCCGAACTCGTAGATGACGGCGACCTGGCGCTGGTCGACGATGAACAGCGTCGACGACGCGATCATGAGCACGAGCAGCAGGCCGCCGACGACGAGACCTATGCGATTCATGGCGTCTATCGTCCTTCACGGTCGCGGCTGCGTCCGCCGTCGCGCGAGCGCACGTCGACCGTGCCCGAGGCCGGCGCGGTGTCGGTGGCGGGCGCCGTCGCCGCCCCGGGAGGCGCAGCGGCAGGCGGCGCCGATCCGACGGCCGATTGCTGCAGGAGCCTTTCGAGCGGAAGCGACAAGAGGTTCGCGCTGCCGCGCGCGTCGATCATGATCTTGGTGACGTTCGCATAGACCTGCTGCATGGTGTCGATGTAGAGGCGGTCGCGCGTCACCTGCGGCGCCTTCTGGTACTCGGCGAGCTGCCTGGCGAAGCGCCCGGCGTCGCCTTCGGCCTGGTCGACGACGCGCGCCTTGTAGCCCTCGGCTTCCTGACGCAACCGGGCCGCCGTGCCCTGCGCCTTCGGGATCTCGGCGCTCGCATAGGCGAGGCCCTCCTTCTTCAGGCGGTCGCCGTCCTGCCCGGCCTTCAGGGTATCCTCGAACGCCGCCTGCACCTGCTCGGGCGGCTGCACGCTCTGCACATTGACGTTGACGATGACGATGCCGGCCTTCAACCGGTCGAGCTGCGCCTGGATCGAGCGCACCAGGTCCGACGAGATCGCGTCGCGCTGCTCGTAGAGCACCGAGTCGATCTTGCTGCGGCCGACGATCTCGCGCACCGCCGACTCGGCGGCCAGCGTCACCGCGTCTTCGGGATCGCGGTTCTCGAACAGGAACTCGCGCGCGTTCTTGATCTTGTACTGGACGATGAAGCGAATGTCGACAATGTTCTCGTCCTGCGTCAGCATCGACGAATCGCGCAGGCCGGTCGCCTGGCTGACCGAGTTGCGACCGATGTCCTTCGAGCGCAGCTGCGTCACGCTGATCGTCTCGTTCGCCTGGAACGGATAGGGGAAGCGGTACTGGATGCCGGCGTCGACCGTGTGGCTGTAGCGGCCGAACGAGGTGACGACGCTCTGCTGCCCTTCCTGGACGATGAAAAAGCCGCTGAGGAGCCAGATCAGGACGACGACGCCGGCGATCAACGCTGCGCCGACGCCGGCGCTGCGCAGGTTCGGCTGGAAGTTCGGGCCGCCACCCGGATCGCCGCTGCCGTTGCTGCGTCGCGGCCCGCCGCCGCGGCCGAACAGCCCACCGAGCTTGCGGTTGAAGTCGCGCCACAGCTCGTCGAGATCGGGCGGCCCGTCGCCGCGACCGCCGCCGTTCTGCGCCAGCAGCGGCGCATCGGGATCGTGCCGACGCGAGCGACCGAAGGCGCGCGCCGTGAGCGCCTGCGCCAGCAGCGACGTCGAGCGGCGAAACTCGATCCAGGGGTGCAGGGAGCCGGATTCGGCGGAAGGCGAGGATGAACTCATGGAGACTCGAAGGGTCCGTCGCCGTGCCGCGGCGATTCAGACGAGCGAATGATAGGTGCCGTCGCGAAGGTCTTGGCTCTCGCCTTCGCCGCGGCCGCCGGAGCGGTTCGCAACATCGCCAGGTGAGGCCGCCGCCCCGGCGTTCAAGTCGGGCGGCGGCGAGGCGCTGCGCAGCACGGCTGCGGCGATCGCTTCGTGCAGCGCAGCCAGCCCTTCGCCGGTGCGCGCGCTGACGAAGACGCGCGGCACGCGGCGGCTTGCGCCGAGCTCGATGCTGTCGACGCCGTTGCGCGGCCGCTCCGTCTCGGCCAGGCGATCGAGCTTGTTGAAGACGACGATCTGCGCCACGTCGGCGGCGCCGATCTCGGCCAGCACGCGCTCGACCTCGGCGATCTGCCCGGCGAGCTCAGGACTCGCGCCGTCGACGACGTGGAGCAGCAGGTCGGCGTCGGCGGCCTCCTGCAGCGTCGCCTGGAACGCATCGATCAGCGTGTGCGGCAGCTCGCGGATGAAGCCGACCGTATCGGACAGCGCTACGCCCCGGGCGACGCCTTCCAGATGGAGCTGGCGCGTCGTCGTGTCGAGCGTCGCGAACAGCTGGTCGGCGGCATACGCGTCGGCGTTGACGAGCGCATTGAAGAGCGTCGACTTGCCGGCATTCGTGTAGCCGACGAGGGAGACGCGGAAGGTCTCGTTGCGCTCGCGCGCGCGACGCTGCGTCTGGCGCTGCCGCTTGACCTTCTCGAGCTGCTTCTTGATCGTCTTGATGCGCTCGCCGATCATGCGCCGGTCGAGCTCGATCTGCGCTTCGCCGGGCCCGCCGCGGGTACCGATGCCGCCGCGCTGGCGCTCGAGGTGACTCCAGCGCCTGACGAGTCGCGTCGACAGGTATTGCAGGCGCGCCAATTCGACCTGGAGCTTGCCTTCGTGGCTACGCGCGCGCTCGCCGAAGATCTCGAGGATGAGCATGGTCCGGTCGGCGACCGCGACGCCGAAGTGGCGCTCGAGGTTGCGCTGCTGCGCCGGCGAGAGGGCCTGGTCGAAGACGACGGCCTCGGCCTGGTACAGCTGGACCATCTCCTTGATCTCGTCGGCCTTGCCCGAGCCGACGAAGAAGGCCGGGTCGGGCGCCTTGCGCCGGGCGACGATACGAGCCACCGCGACATCGCCCGCCGATTCGGCGAGCAGCGCCAGCTCGTCGAGCGATGCGTCGAAGAAGGCCTTGCCGCCGAAATCGACACCGACGAGGATCGCCCGCGCGGGCGCACCGCGCGGGCCGGCGTCGGCCGTGAGGGCGACGCTCAAGAGGCGATCCGCCGGTGTGGGCGCGTCAAGACTGCTCGGCGGCTTCCGGCGCGGTCTGGAAGTTCACCGCCCGGCCCGGAACGACGGTCGAGATGGCGTGCTTGTAGACCATCTGCGTGACCGTATTGCGCAGCAGGACGACGTACTGGTCGAACGACTCGATGTGCCCCTGCAGCTTGATGCCGTTGACCAGGTAGATGGAAACCGGAACGTGCTCCTTGCGGAGCAGGTTCAGGAAGGGGTCTTGTAAGAGCTGCCCTTTGTTGCTCACGTTGAAACTCCGTGATGTGTTCTGGAGCGAACCACCATAACACAGCGATTCGCTCTCGGCACGGCGTAAGGACATGCGTCATGAGCGCTTCTCCACGAATGGATTCTTCGACGAGCGCATCTCGATCCTGAGCGGCGTCCCGCTGAGCTTGAAATGGGCGCGGATCCGCCCTTCCAGGTAGCGCTTGTAGGTGTCGGTGACGTGTTCCAGCGAGTTGCCGTGGATGACGACGACGGGCGGATTCATTCCGCCCTGGTGCGCGTAGCGCAGCTTCGGCCGGAAGGCACCGGCGCGCTTCGGGCTCTGGTGCTGCACCGCCTCCTGCAGCAGGCGGGTCAGGACCGGCGTCGGCATCTTGCGCGTCGCCGAGGCGCGCGCGTCAGCGATCGCCTTCCACACCGGCGCGAAGCCCTGCCGGCGCACCGCCGAGATCGTCAGCACCGGCGCGAACTTCAGGAACGGCAACCGCTGCACGATCGAGCGCTCGAGCTGCTCCTTCTGGTACGCGTCGACGGCGTCCCACTTGTTGACCGCGACGACGACGGCGCGGCCGCTTTCCAGGATGTAGCCGGCGATGTGCGCGTCCTGGTCGGTCACGCCCTGAGTCGCGTCGAGGAGGAGGAGGACGACGTCCGCCTCGGCGATCGCCTGCAGCGTCTTGACGACGGAGAACTTCTCGACCGCCTCGAACACCTTGCCGCGTCGGCGTAGCCCTGCCGTGTCGATCAGCTCGAAGTGCGTGCCGGCGCGCTCGAAGGGGACGACGATCGCATCGCGCGTCGTCCCCGGCTGGTCGAAGGCGACGAGGCGCTCCTCGCCGAGCCAGGCGTTGATGAGCGTCGACTTGCCGACGTTCGGGCGCCCGGCGACGGCCAGGCGGATCGGCACGTCGCTCTCTTGCGGCGATCGCTCGTCGACCGGCGCCCCGCCGAGCGCGGCATCGCCCAGCGCCAGGGCGACCGCAGACTCGGCCAGGCTGCCGATGCCCTGCCCGTGCGCCGCCGAGACGGGCAGCGGGTCGCCCAGGCCGAGTTCGTGGAACTCGCCCAGGAGCGGCGAATCAGCCATCCCTTCGGCCTTGTTCACGGCGAGCAGCACCTTCTTGCCGGCACTGCGCAGGTAGCGCGCGATGTCGTGGTCGTGCGCCGAGACGCCGGCGCGGATGTCGACGACGAAGATCACGGCGTCGGCCTCGGCTACGGCCTGGCGCGCCTGCTTGGCCATCTCGCGAACGATGCCGGTCGGGTTCTCCGGCTCGAAGCCGCCGGTGTCGATGACGATGAACTCATGCTCGCCGATTCGCGCATTGCCGTAGTGGCGGTCGCGCGTCAGGCCGGCGAAATCGGCGACGATGGCGTCGCGCGTCCGCGTCAGGCGATTGAAGAGCGTCGACTTGCCGACGTTCGGCCGGCCGACGACGGCGATGACGGGCTTCATACCGCTATGCCCGCAGGAGTCGGGCTCAGGACGGCCGGAACGCGAAGACGCCGCCCGATCGCGTCACCACGACGAGCACGCTGCCGACCGCGACCGGCTGCGCGGCGATCGCGCTGCCGTCGGTCGGCGAGCGCAATTGCGCTTCGCCCTTGGCTCGCGACAGCCAGTGCAGCGTGCCGTCGATATCGCCGAAGACGACCGACGCGCCGATCACCGCCGGCGCACCGAGGCGACGAAACATCAGCGCTTCCGAGGTCCACGCCACGTCGCCGCTCGGCGTCTTCCAGGCGGTGATCCGATCCGATGCGTCGGCGCCGAAGAGGAGCTCGGAATCGCCGCCGACGGCGTCGCCGCCACCGATCGTCTTGGTCCAGAGGATGCGTCCGCGATCGGCGTCGACGCAGCCGACCGCCGCCTGGAACGAGCGGGCGCAGAGCAGGTCGCCGGTTCGCAAGGCCGGTCCGACGAGATCGGCCAGACGCTCGACCTCGTTGGCGCCGCGCGGCGAGCCGATCGGTACCTCCCAGCGCACGCTCGCCGCGACCGGGTCGATGCCGGCCATGCGCGGCCCCTGGCCGACGACCAGCGTGTTCTTGAACGCGGCGATGACTCCCGCCTGCGCCAGCGTCAGCGGATCGCCCGGCCGCTGCAATTGCCAGAGCTTGCTGCCGTCCTGCGCGTCGAAGGCGCGCACCGCGCGGTCGACTCCGAGCACGAAGACGCGCTCGCCGGCGACCAGCGGCGCCGTCGCGACGCGAACGCCGAGCGGCTTCTTCCACTTGATCTGCCCGCCTTCGAGCACGACCAGGTCGCCTTCGAGGGTGACGACCGCGGCGACCTTCCCGTCGCTGCCGACCCCGGCCGACAGCTTAGCTCCGACGTTCGTCCGCCAGAGCGTCCGCCCGCTCTCGGCCTCCAGAGCCGACACGGTGCCGTCGCTCGACGCGACGGTGATCGCGCCGCCGTTGACCGCAACGATGAGCGGAAACCGGACGGCGCCGATGTTCTGGTTCCAGACCTGCCTGGCGGCGATCGGCGCTGCGATCGGCTCGAGCGGCTTCGGCTTCGGCCGATCCGGACCGAACAGCGAGGAGCACGCACCCAGCATCGCGACGACGAGCAAGGCACCCAGTCGTCTCACTTCGCGGCCTCCGCGCCGGCCGGATTCGCGCCGAGCACATTCAGCTTGGCCTCGACGATGCGGCGGTACTCGACCTTGGCGTCCATCGTCGCCCAGGCCTTCTGGTAGGCGGCCTTGGCCTCCTCGGTCTTGCCCTGCGCGAACAGGATGTCGCCGCGGCGATCCGCAGCCAACGCCGCGAATTCGCCGCTGTCGACGCCTTCGAGCTGCTTCGATGCCTCGTCGTACTTCTTCTCGTCGAGGAGCAGCCCGGCGAGGCGCAGCTTCGCGACGGCGCGGTACTCGTCCTGCGAGGCGCTCTCGGCGACCCAGGCGAGCTCGCCGCGCGCCGCGTCGAGCTGTCCCTTGTCGGCTGCCGCCTTCGCGGCGAGCAAACCGGCTTGGCCGGTGAAGGTCGTGCGCGGATAGCGCTCCTTCATGTCGGAGAAGATCTGCCCGGCACGGGCGGCGTCGCCGGCCTGCACCGCGCGGTCGAGCTCGTCGTACATCGATCCGGCCTTGGCGCCCTGGTCACGCTGCCAGGCGTTCCAGCCGATCCAGGACAGATAGGCGCCGACGACGATGACGAGAACCGCGGTGATGAGATTGCCGTAGTCGTTCCAGAACGCCTTGAGCTGGTCGAGCTGTTCCTGTTCTTCGAGGTCGAGTTGCGTGGCCATGTCGGAAATCTGCGGGCAAACCGGAGATTATGCGGTGAGGCTTCTCGCCCACGAGGCCACTTCGGCGAGCGGCGCGACCCGTTGCGCCGCGCCGGCTTCGCGCAACGGCTTGATCGCGACCTCGCCGCGCGCCAGTTCGGCGTCGCCGAAGACGAGCGCATAGCGCGCTCCGCTCGCGTCGGCCTTTCGGAACTGCGCCTTCATACCGGCCCAGCCTTCGGCACCGGCGGCGTGCATCTGCACCGAGACGCCGGCTGCGCGCAGCGCCTCGCAGGCGAGCATCGCCGCGGCCAGCGCGCCGGTGCCCGGAACGACGGCGTACGCGTCGACGGCGACGCCGGGCGGCGCCGCTCCCACGGCTTCGAGCAACAGCAGCATGCGCTCGATTCCCATGCCCCAGCCGACCGCCGGCGTCGGCTTGCCGCCGAGCTGCTCGAACAGGCCGTCGTAGCGGCCGCCTCCGCACACCGTTCCTTGCGCGCCGAGCCGGTCGGTCATCCATTCGAAGACGGTCAGGTTGTAGTAGTCGATGCCACGCACCAGGCGCGGATTGATGCGGTACGCGAGACCCGCGGCGTCGAGCACGGCGCGCACGCCGCCCAGGTGCGCGAGCGACGCTTCGCCGAGAAAATCCATGAGCCGCGGCGCCGCCTCGACGAGGCCCTGCATCGCCGGGTTCTTGCTGTCGAGGATGCGCAGCGGGTTCGTGTGCAGGCGGCGGCGCGCGTCGTCGTCGAGCGCTTCGGCGTGCCGCTCGAAGTGGGCGATGAGCGCGGCGCGGTGCGCCTCGCGTTCGCCCGGCTGGCCCAGGCTGTTCAGCTCGAGCCGCACGTCGCGGCCCTCGACCAGGCCGAGCTCGCGCCAGAGCGCCCGGCACATCAGGATCTGTTCGGCGTCGACGTCTGGGCCCGCATGGCCGAGCGCCTCGACGTCGATCTGGTGGAACTGCCGGGAGCGGCCCTTCTGCGGCCGCTCGTGGCGGAACAGCGCGACGTTCGTCCACAGGCGCAGCGGCCCGTTGTAGAGAGCGTTGTGCTCGATCATCGCGCGGACGATGCCGGCCGTCGCCTCGGGGCGCAGCGTCAGTCGATCGCCGTTCATCGTGTCCTCGAAGGAATACATCTCCTTCTCGACGATGTCGGTCACTTCGCCGAGACCGCGAACGAAGAGCGCCGTCGGCTCGACGATCGGAGTGCGCACGTTGGCGTAGCCGTAGCGCTGCATCAGGGCGCGAACTCGGGACTCGAACCACTCCCAGCGCGCCGATTCCGGCGGCAGGACGTCGTTCATGCCTTTGACGGCGCGCAGCGCTTCGCTCATCGCTTCGTCAGCCCGCGCCGCGTGCGCCGCGCCTCATGCGGCGACTTTCGCGCCGAAGCGCTTTTCGATGTAGTTCTCGACCAGCGTCTGGAACTCCTTGGCGATGCCCTCGCCGCGCAAGGTCAGCGCCTTCTCGCCGTCGATGAAGACCGGCGCCGCCGGCGCCTCGCCGGTGCCGGGCAGGCTGATGCCGATGTCGGCGTGCTTGCTTTCTCCCGGGCCGTTGACGATGCAGCCCATGACCGCGACCCTCATCGTCTCGACGCCCGGATAACGCGCCTTCCAGACCGGCATCTGGGCGCGCAGGAAGTCGTCGATCTGCTTGGCCAGATCCTGGAAGGTCGTGCTCGTCGTTCGCCCGCAGCCGGGGCACGCGGTGACGCTCGGGTTAAACGCGCGCAGCCCGAGCGACTGCAATATCTCTAGGGCGACGACAACCTCCTGCGTCCGCGCCTCGCCGGGCTGCGGCGTGAGTGAGACGCGGATCGTGTCGCCGATGCCTTCCTGCAGCAGCACGGCGAGCGCCGCCGTCGAGGCGACGGTTCCCTTGGTTCCCATGCCGGCCTCGGTGAGACCGAGGTGCAGCGGGTAGTCGCACTGCCGCGCCAGCGCCCGGTAGACGCTGATCAGGTCCTGCACGCCCGACATCTTGCACGACAGGATGATCTGCTCCGGCGCCAGGCCGATCTCCTCGGCGCGCCGTGCCGAAGACAGCGCCGACAGGACGATTGCCCGGTACATGATCTGGCGCGGCTCGTGCGGATCGGCGAGCTTCGCGTTCTCGTCCATCAGCTCGGTCAGCAGCTCCTGGTCGAGGCTGCCCCAGTTGACACCGATGCGCACCGGCTTGGCGTGGCGCGCCGCGATCTCGACCATTTGCGCGAACTGGCGGTCGTGCTTGTCGCCCTTGCCGACGTTGCCCGGATTGATGCGGTACTTGGAAAGCGCCTCGGCGCAGGCCGGGAAGTCGCTCAGCAGGCGGTGCCCGTTGTAGTGGAAATCGCCGATCAGCGGCACGTCGATTCCCATCCGGTCGAGCTGCTCGCGGATGTGCGGCACTGCGGCGGCCGCTTCGGGCGTGTTGACGGTGATGCGGACCATCTCCGATCCGGCGACGGCAAGCTCCTTCACCTGGATCGCCGTGCCGATCGCGTCGACCGTGTCCGTGTTCGTCATCGCCTGGACGCGCACCGGCGCGTCGCCGCCGACCGTGACGACGCGCTCGCCCCAGCGCACGCTCGCCTGACGCGAGCGGCGCAGCGCCGGCCGCGCCGACTCGATGAAGGTATCGAGTGAAGAAGGGTCGTCTCGCATGATGTCGCTCGCTACTTCAGCTCGAGGCGCGCCACGTTGTCTCGCGTGAAGGCCTGCAGGTCGGTGGGCTGACCGCGGAAGACGACTTGCGTTCCCGCCGCGTTCCCGATTCTCACCTTCAGCGGAGGCACCCCGTCGACGCCGACGGCCTCGCCAGGCCGCAGCAGGCGCGACAGCAGCGGCCGGCCCCGCGCGTCGCTGACTTCGACCCACGACTCCGCCGTCGCGCTTAGCTGAAGCATTCCCAACGGTGCCGCCGCGGCTGCGGTCGGATCCGGCATCGCCCCGCCGAGGGCGGCGCCGGCAGGAGTCTCATGCGCAGCGGAAGCCGGAGCCGTCGCCGCCGGCGCCGAGGCCGCGGCGTCGGCCGCGATGGCCGGTGCGGCCGATGCCGTCGCCGCCGCCGGACTCGGCACGAGCGGCGTCGACGCCGCCTCTTCGATCGCCTCGGGCGGCGGCATGCCTGGCTCGACGGCAGATGTCACTGCCGACGCCGCTGCCGGACGCGAACGTCCCGTCGCCAGATCGGTCAGGCTGGCGGGAAGGAAATAGACCCCGATGGTCGCGACCAGGATCAGCGCGACGATCCAGAACACCGGGCTCGCCGCGGTCTGCAACCAGTCGTGCTGCACCAGCGCTCCGGGCCGCTCGCGAAACGGCGTATTGAGGCCCTCTCCGACCTGCTCGAGACGGTGTCCGCTCGGCGGCGGCAAGAGCCGCATGACCTCGCCGGGATCGGTCTTCAGCGCCCTGCAGACGGTCTGCGCGAGGGCGCGCGTGAAGGTCGCATCGGGTAGTTCGTCGAAGCGGTCGGCCTCGAGGCTCTCGAGCTTCTTCGGCGAGACCTTGATCGCCGCGGCCAGCGCCGCGATGTGCAGGCCCTGCTTCTCGCGCGCCTCCCGCAACAGGCGCCCTGCCGACGGCTGCGCGGCCGGGGCCGCGCGGCCTGACGCCTCATTCATCGAACGCGCCGCTGGCGAAAGCGGACGCCTCGCGCGAATCAGGAAAGCGATTGCGCAGCTGCCTGCCGAACTCGGCCGTGCCCCGCTCGTCGCCCATCTTGTGCTCGATCCGCGCTGCCAGCCACAGCGTCTGCGCGTTCGAAACGTCGGCGAGCACGTTGACGCGACGGATGTAGAAGCGCGCCCGTTCGTATTCGCCGCGCCGGTACAGCACTTCGGCCAGGTTGGTCGCCGTCACCGGACTGCTTGGATCGAGCTCGTAGGCCCGCGACAGCGAAGCTTCGGATTCGGCAAGCTGGCCGGCAAAAGCCTGGCATACGCCCAGCGCGAGCAGGGTTCGCGCCTGGCCCCGGTATTGCGGCACCGCGATGGCCTGGTTGAAGAGCACGGTCGATTCGGGGTAGCGCCGGTGCTCGCACAGGTAGTAGCCGAAGTTGTGCATGGCGTCGGCGTCGGCTGGATTGAGCTGCAGCGCGCGCCTGAAGCTCTCCTCGGCCAACGCGTTGTCGCCGAGGTTCGCATAGATGAGGCCGCGCAGATTGAAGGCCGGGCCGTAGTTCGGATCGGCGGCGATGGCGAGCTTGACCTGATCGAGAGCGGTCGTCATCTGGCCGCGACTGAAGTATGCCGATGCGAGCTCCATCCGTGCTCGCGCCCGCTTTTGCACGTCGGGCTCGTCGGAGGCCGTGACGATGTCCTTCAGGTCGCCAGGCCGTTGCGCCGGCGGCGGGGGCGGCGCGGGACGCGACGTCGAGACGCATCCGGCCAGCGCCCCGCCGAGAAGGGCTGCCGCCAGCACCGGCCTGACCAGGCGCCAGCGGGTCATGACGCCGAGCGCTCCGTCATGCGCCGGGCGCCGCCTATGCGCCGCGACGCCGGGCCCGCCATCGGCTGCCCGCGACCTGGCGCGGCCAGCGCGCGCTGGCGACGCCCTTCGACATGCGTTCGATCCTGCACTTCGCCGGCGAGCTGGCCGCAGGCGGCAGCGATGTCGTCGCCGCGGGTTCGCCGCACCGTCGTGACGATTCCGCCATGCCGCAGCACCTGCGCGAAGGCGGCGATGCGCTCCGGCGGCGAGCGCTGCAGGCCCGACTCGGAGAAGGGATTGAAGGGGATCAGGTTCACCTTGCTGGCGAGCCCCGGCTGCGCCACCGTGCCGTCACCGCGCAGCAGGGCGAGCAGCGAATGCGCCTGCTCGGGCGAATCGTTCACTCCGTCGAGCATGCAGTATTCGACGGTGATGAAGTCGCGCGGGGCGCGCTCGAGGTAGCCCCGGCACGCCGCGAGCAGCTCGGCGATCGGATACTTGCGGTTGAGCGGAACGAGCTCGTCGCGCAAGGCATCGTCAGGAGCGTGGAGCGAAACGGCAAGTGCCACCGGGCAGTCTTCGCGCAGTCGATCGATCATCGGAACGACACCCGAGGTCGAGACCGTGACGCGCCGGCGCGACAGCCCATAGCCGTGATCGTCGAGCATGGTGCGCAGCGCCGGAACGAGCGCCGCGTAGTTCTGCAGCGGCTCGCCCATCCCCATCATGACGACGTTCGTGACGGCGCGCTCGCCCGGCCCGAGCTTCAGGCGGCGGCGCAGCTCGAACTCGGCGTGCCAGAGCTGGGCGACGATCTCCGCGGTCGTCAGGTTGCGGCTGAAGCCCTGGTGCCCGGTCGCGCAGAAGCTGCAGTTCACCGCGCACCCGGCTTGGGACGAAATGCAGAGCGTGCCGCGCTCCGCCTCGGGAATGAACACAGTCTCGATCGCGTCGCCGCCGCCGACATCGAAGAGCCACTTGATCGTCCCGTCGGTGGCGACCTGCTCGCTCGCCACCGGCAAGGCTTCGACGGCTCCTTCGCTCGCCAGCTTGTCACGCAGCGATTTCGCCAGATCGGTCATCGCCGCGGGGTCGCGCTCGCCGCGCTGGTGGATCCAGCGAAAGAGCTGGGTCGCGCGAAAGCGCTTCTCGCCTAGCTGCTCGCACAAGCCTTCGAGTCCGGCGCGGTCGAACTGGAGCAGGTTCACCATGCCCGATGTCGTCTGGGGCTCAGCGTCCGTGGACGTTCATGCCTGCGAAGAAGAACGCGATCTCGACCGCTGCCGTCTCGGCGGCATCCGAGCCGTGCACGGCGTTCGCATCGATGCTGGTCGCGAAATCGGCGCGGATCGTTCCCTTGTCGGCTTGCTTCGGATCGGTCGCGCCCATGAGCTGCCGGTTCTTCGCGACCGCATCCTCGCCTTCGAGGACCTGGATCATCACCGGTCCCGAGGTCATGAACGCCACCAGGTCGTTGAAGAAGCCGCGCCCCTTGTGCACGCCATAGAAGGCCTCGGCCTCGGCGCGCGACAGGTGCGCCATCTTCGCGGCAATGACCTTGAGCCCCGCGCCCTCGAAGCGCGTATAGATCTGACCGATGACGTTCTTCGCGACGGCATCTGGCTTGATGATCGACAGGGTGCGCTGCAGGGCCATGGAATCGTGCTCCGACGTCTTGGGCAAAACTTTTGATTGTAGGGCCGTGACCCTCACCCCCGAGGTCGGCCGCCTCAGCGGCCGCGCCTCCCGCCCCCGCCGAGACCGCCTCCGCCACCCCCTCCGCCGCTGCCCCCGCTCCCGGCGCCGCCGCCACCGAATCCGCCACCGCGATTGCCGCGACCGCGGTTCTTGCGATGGAAAGCGTCGGCGCCGATGTAGCCGACCGAAGTCTGCAGGGGATCGGGCTGCTTCGGATCGCCTTTGGGTCCGCCGCTCGGGCGCGGTGCGCTGCCGCCGGCGCCGAAGCCGCTGTTCGGGCCGATGCGCCGGCCCTGGACGAAACGATGGTCGAAGGTCTGCTGCAAGGGATTCGGGATACGGCTCGGATCGAAGTCGTCCTCGTCGTCGTCGCGCGGCTCCCGCTCCACGTGCTCAGGTGTTTCGCTGGGAGCGTCGAAGCGCGCCTCGTCGGGACGCCGCTGCTGCTGCTGCGGCGGCGGGGGCCGCGAGCGGTCGTTGCCCGGACGATTGCCGCGCGGGCCGCGATCGTCGCGACGCTTGCCGCCGCCTTCGGTCCGCTCGTCGCTGCGATTGGCGTCGCTGCCGCTGGCGAGGCGCCGGATGGCGCGGACGTCGTTCTCGTCGAGGTCGACCCAGACGCCGCGCTTGAGGCCGTGCGGCAGCACGACCGTTCCGTAGCGGATGCGGATCAGCCGGCTCACCGTCAGTCCGACCGCCTCGAACAGCCTTCTCACCTCGCGGTTGCGCCCCTCGGTGATGACGACCCGGTACCACTGGTTGAGCCCCTCGCCGCCGCCGTTTTCGATCGACTTGAACGCAGCGCGCTGGCCGTCGACCTCGACGCCTTCGAGCAGTCGTGCCCGCTCGTCGTCGCCGAGCGTCCCCATGACGCGAACCGCGTATTCGCGCTCGACGCCGAAGCGCGGGTGCATGAGCTGGTTGGCAAGGCCGCCCGAGTTGGTGAAGAGCAGGAGCCCTTCGGTATTGATGTCGAGCCGGCCGACCGACTGCCACTTGCCCTGCTGCAGGCGAGGCAGACGGCGAAACACCGTCGGCCGATGCTGCGGATCGTCGTTCGTCACGATCTCGCCGGCCGGCTTGTGGTACGCGATGATGCGCGCCGGCGGCGGCACGATACGCAGGCGCACCGGCTTGCCGTCGACCTCGACGCGATCACCGAAGGAAATGCGTTGCCCGGTGTGCGCCGGCTCGCCGTTGACCGTGATGCGGCCTTCGACGATCAGATCTTCCATGTCGCGCCGCGAGCCGACTCCGGCCTGCGCCAGCACCTTGTGCAGCTTCGGCGCGTCGGCCTCGGCGGCCAGAACGCGCTTGTGCGCGGCCTCCTCGGCCTCGCCTTCGGCGGCCTCGGACTCGGAGTCGAACTCGCCGGAAAGCACGTGCGCGAAGACCTCGCCCGCATGCACCGGCTCCGGCGGCATGAGATGACGCGGAAGCGGCCCTTCGAAGTTCGGCGGCAAGGGCAGCGGCGGCGCGCCGCGCGGGCCGTTGCCGCCGGCGTCGTCGCCGCGCTCGCCGCGTCGCCGGTCGCGCCGGCCCCGCCGGCGGCTGCGCTCGCCGCGCGGGCCTTCGCCCTCTCCGTGCGGCGCGTCTTCGCCGGGACCTGCTTCGGCGCGGTCCGCGGGCGCACCCGGGGCCGCGGGCGCAGGCGCTGCGTCGCGTTCGAGATCGGCGGGGGGCGCGGAGTCGGCGGGATCGTTCATGCGTGGGATTCCAGGGC
>DATMGW010000162.1:0-12257 GCA_035555295.1 Caldimonas sp. | reverse complement strand
GTAGCCGCCGCACCTTTCGATTCCCGAATCCTGTTTCCAACCTCCGCAAGCCCACCATGTACGACGCCCGCAACCCAGACGCCCCCGCTCGCCTGCACGACGCTTTGCTGGTCACGGCCAAGCTCGTTCCGACGCGCATTTCTCCGACCGTGCTGGCCAAGGTCGGCGAAACCTTCGCCGCCGCCTTGTCGGCTCTGCAACGCTCGCTGGGCGAGCTCATTCCGATGGAGCCGGCGGCGCAGACGCTCGTCGACGCCGCGCTCGGCGAGATCGCGCGCCTCGAGCACCTGGGCGTGCAGCTGCAGGAACTCGCCCGCGTCCTGATCGGCGACTCGCCGCGGGCTCCCGAGCGCATCGACCTGGCCCGCGCCGCCCGCGAGGCGGCGGCCGAATGGACGCGGACGGCGCAGCTCCACGGCGCTTCGCTGACCGGACCGCACGAGCCGTATGAGCTCGAGGTGAACGCAGCGGCGCTCGCGCAGCTGCTCGACCTCGGCATCGAGTGCGCGTTGCACATCGGCTCAGGCATCGAGATCGACGCCGGCCTGCAAGGCCTGCCGCCACGGCCGATGTTGACGATCCGCGTCGAGCGGTCGGTCGCCCGCGCCGACGACCGCGACGCGCTCGACGACCTGCACTGGCTGCTGTTCGTGCAGCTGGCGCGCGCAGTCGGCCTGGTGCCGCAGCGACTCGAGGTCGGGCGGTCCGTGACGCTGATGCTCGGCTTTCCCGCGGCCGAACAGGAGGTGCGCGACGATGCCGCGCCCAGCCCGGTGCAGCTGATGCGCACCGCCCCCGCGGCCGGGCGCCGCGTGCTGCTGATCGAGCCGCAGGACCTGGCCCGCATGCACGCGCATCGCCTGATGAACGAGGTCGGAATGCGCGTCGATGCGACCGCGTCGCTCGAGCAGGCACGGTCTGCGCTGGGCAGGGAGCTGCCCGACGCCGTCGTGACCGGCATTCCGCTCAGCGACGAGCGTTGCGCCACGCTGGTGGAGGAGCTGCGCTCCGGACAACCGCGCCTGCGTGTCCTCGAGCTGGTCGACGACGACAACGCCTTTTCGTTTTCCGTTCCCGGGTCGGACCACGCGGGCCGGGTCAGCCGCAACGACATGGGCCGGACGCTGGTCTCGGCGCTGACGCAGGAGCTCGACGCCGCCTAGCTTAGCTAGGCTCCGTCGACGCCCAGGGGCGGGCTCGCGCCGCGACGGCACAGGACTGGTGCATGCCGCGCGGGCGGCGCATTGCCTGCATCCGCGGTCGCCCTTATCCTCGCCCCGAACCCCGCGCCTCGCGATGTCGTTCGCGTTCGCCTCGCGGGCATGCTGCAGGAAGGACCGAGCGTTGAAGCGCGTCGATACGGCAGGGTTCGCACTCGCCATCCTCACGACGCTCGCGGCGTGCACTTTCGCCGGCCCGAGCCCGCCCGCTGCCGACGAGATGACAACGAGCTCGCAGGTGGCGGCCGCGAGCGGCACGCTGCTCGACACGCTCACGGCGATCGGCGCCGCTCCTGGAGGGCATGGCAGAACCACGACGGCGCGTTCTTTCGCAGCACGCTGGCCGACGACCACATCGACGTCGGCTTCTCCGGGCCGGTCGACAAGCAGGCGGTCGTCGTCGGAGTCCTCAGCCCGGCGTGCACGGTCCGAAGCTTCGAGGTCGAGGGCTTTCGCCTGCTTGCCGTCGATGCGAACACCGCCGTGCTCACCTATCGCGCCAGGCAGGACACGATGTGCGGCGCCTTTCGCGTGCCGAGCCCGACCTGGGTCAGCGCGCTTTACGTCAAGCGCGGCGGCCGCTGGCAGAACCTGGTCTTCCAGCAGACGCAGGCGCAGCCCTGACCGGTCTCGGCATCCCGACGCATGAGCCGCGACGACGACGTCATCATCATCGGCGCCGGGATCGGCGGCCTGACGCTGGCGCTTTGCCTGCATCGCGCCGGAATCGCCTGCCGCGTCGTCGAATCGACTCCCGAGATCCGGCCGCTCGGCGTCGGCATCAACGTGTTGCCGCATGCGACGGCGGTGCTGCAGTCGCTCGGCGTGCTCGATGCGCTCGAGCGCGTCTCGGTCACGACGCGCGAAGCGGCCTTCTTCAACCGTTTCGGCCAGCTCGTCTATGCGGAGCCCGCCGGGCGCTGGGCCGGCTTCGACGCGCCACAGCTGTCGATCCATCGCGGCGACCTGCAGCGCGTCCTGCTCGCGGCGGTGCAGGAGCGCATCGGTGCGGCGTCGGTGCAGACCGGCTGCACCGGTGTCGGCGTCGAGGACGGTGACGGCCGCGTGCGCGTGCGCCTGCGCGGCCCGGTAGGAGAAGCCCTGCCCGATGCGCTGGGAGCGATCGCCGTCGCCTGTGACGGCATTCACTCGGCAGTTCGCAAGCAGTTCTATCCGCAGGAAGGGCCGCCGCGCTGGTCGGGAGTCAACATGTGGCGCGGCGTCTGCGCGCACGCCCCTTTCCTGAGCGGCGCGACCATGGTCCGGGCCGGCTGGCTCTCGGTCGGCAAGATGGTCATCTATCCGATCCGCAACGACATCGACGACGCCCGCTCGCAGCTCGTCAACTGGGTCGCCGAGCTCGAATGCGCCGAGCCGGTGCAGCGCGACTGGAACGGGCGCGGCCGGCTCGACGACTTCTATCCCGCCTTCGCCGAGTGGCGCTTCGACTGGCTCGACGTCGCGGCGCTGATCCGCGCCACCGAGACCGTGCTCGCCTATCCGATGGTCGATCAGGACCCGCTGCCGCGCTGGAGCTTCGATCGCGTCACGCTGCTCGGCGACGCGGCGCATCCCATGGTGCCGCGCGGCTCGAACGGCGCCGGCCAGGCGATCCTCGACGCGCGCTTTCTCGCCGGGCAGCTCGCCGCCCGCGGCCTGACCGCCGAAGCCCTCTCCGAATACGATCGCGTTCGCAACGCGGCGACCGCCAGGATCGTCCTGATGAACCGCACGAACCCGCCTGACGCGATCCTGCGCGAGGTGCACGAGCGCTCGGGCGACCAACCGTTCGCGCGCATCGAAGACGTGGTCTCGCGGGAAGAGCTGGCGCGGATCGCCGATGCCTACAAGGAGGTCGCGGGACTGCGAGGCACGACATGAGACTGGACGACCGATCGACAGGAGAGACTGGGCGATGATTTCATTCGATCCGCGGCGCCGCCGCGGCCTGTTCGGCGCGCTCTCGGCGGGCGCGCTCGCCGCGCTCGGCGCCGGCACCGCGGGCGCGCAAGCGGGATGGCCGGGCAAACCGGTGCGCATCGTCGTGCCGTTCACGCCCGGGACGGGAATGGACATCCTGGCGCGAACGCTGGGGCCGCACCTGAGCACGATCTGGGGCCACGCCGTCGTCGTCGAGAACCGCCCCGGCGCGTCGGGCAACCTCGGCGCCGCCACGGTGGCGCGCTCGCCCGCCGACGGGCTGACGCTGCTGATGGGCGTCAACACGCTCGTCATCAACCCTTCGCTCTACACGAACATGAGCTACGACCCGCTCAAGGACCTGGCGCCGATCGGCCTGTGCGCGACCGGCTCGTTCCTGCTCGTGGCGAGCGCGGCGTCGAAGATCCGGTCGGTCGATGAGCTGGTGAAGCGGGCGCGCGAGCATCCCGGAGCCCTCGACTACGCGTCGCCCGGGATCGCGACGCCGCACCACATGGCGATGGAGCTTTTCAAGCTGCAGGCAAGGATCTCGATCACCCACATTCCGTTCTCGGGAACCGCCGGCGCAGTGAGTGCCGTGCTCTCGGGCGACGTGCCGCTGATGTTCCTGCCGGTGCACGTGGCGATGGCCCAGGTCAAGGGCGGGCGCCTCGTCGTCCTCGCCGCGGCTGGCGAGCGGCGCCCCGCGCTT
Source organism: Caldimonas sp. (assembly GCA_035555295.1). Lineage (GTDB taxonomy): Bacteria > Pseudomonadota > Gammaproteobacteria > Burkholderiales > Burkholderiaceae_C > Schlegelella_A. Next base: position 8,405 of record DATMGW010000162.1, on the reverse strand, counting down.
GCCCCCGAGGTCCCGACGCTCGCCGAGCTCGGCTACCGCGGCGTCGACGCCGACCTGTGGTACGGCATGCTGGCGCCGGCCGGAACGCCGCGCGAGCTCATCGCCAAGGTCAACGCCGACATGCTGCAGGTGCTGGCGCTGCTGGAAGTGAAGAACGCGCTCGTCCAGCAAGGAATGGAGATCGCGCCGAGCTCGCCGCAGGCGATGGCGACGCTGATGCGCAGCGATGCCGAGCGCTGGGCCAGCGTCGTGCGGCAGGCGGGGATCAAGGCGGAATAGTCCTTGGCGACCGGCAGCGACCTCCGGGCGGCCTGGCCCCGCCTCGACTATGCGGCGTGGCGCGACACCGGCGCGACGCTGCATTTGTGGACGCAGATCGTCGGCAAGGTCCGGCTCGAGCTGACGCCCTGGCTCAACCACGGCTGGCAGGTGCCGCTCTACGTCAACGCGCACGGCTTCGGCACCTCGCCGATCCACGCCGGGGGCGGCGTCGTCGAGATCGACTTCGATTTCGTCGCGCACCGCCTGATCGTCCGCTCGTCGGACGCGGCCGACCGCGGCTTCGCGCTCGGGCCGATGTCGGTCGCGGCGTTCTACCGGCGCTGCATGGCCGAGCTCGCGGCGATCGGGGTCACTGTCGCGATCGACGTCGTTCCCAACGAAGTGCCGGACCCGATCCGCTTTCCGGACGACGAGGCGCACGCCGCGTACGACGCGCCGGCGGCGCACGTGTTCTGGCGCGCGCTGGTTCAGGCCGACCGCGTCCTCCGCTTGTTCCGCACCGCGTTCCTCGGCAAGGCGAGTCCGGTGCATCTGTTCTGGGGTGCCCTCGATCTCGCCGTCACGCGCTTTTCCGGCCGCCCCGCGCCGCTGCATCCCGGGGGCATTCCAGGCCTGCCCGACGCCGTCACGCGCGAGGCGTACTCGCACGAGGTGAGCAGCGCCGGATTCTGGCCCGGCAACGACGCCTATCCGCAGGCGGCTTTCTACTCGTACGCCTATCCGGCACCGCCGGGCTTCGCCGGGGCGAAGGTCGAGCCGCCCGAGGCGTCGTGGTCGGCGGCGATGGGCGAATGGCTGCTGCCGTACGAGGCCGTGCGCAGCGCGCCCGACCCCGACGCCACACTGCTGCGCTTCCTGCAGACGAGCTATCGCGCCGCCGCCGACCTCGCGGAGTGGGATCCGGCGCTCGAGTGCGCGATCGGCGTTGCGGGCCAGCCGCGCGCCGTGCCGGCCGGCGACGCCGCCGTGTCGGCGCCGCGCTCCCCGTCATGAGCCGACGGGCCGCGCCGGCGCCGCGAAAAGTGCCCGACGCGGTGCTGCAGGCGAAGTACCGGCAGGCGCTGGCCCGGCACGGCAAGGGCGAGCTCGACGCCGCGGAGGTGCTGTACCGCGAGATCCTGGCGCAACGGCCCGAGAACTTCCACGCCATGCACATGCTGGGCGTGCTGTGCGCGCAGCGCGACGACTGGGTCCAGGCGGAACGCCTGCTCGCAGAGGCGGTTCGCATCGACCCGAGCGTCGCCGCGGCGCACGCCAACCTGGGCAACGCGCTGCGCCTGATGGAGCGAAACGACGAGGCGTTGGCGAGCTACGAGCGAGCGTTGCGCCTGCAGCCTGACAACACGCGCGCCCTCAAGGGCCGTGGCCTGCTCCTGTGGAAGAGCCATCGCCGCGAAGAGGCGCTGGCGTCCTACGAGCGGCTGCTCCGGCTCGAGCCCGACTACGCCGACGGCTGGATCATGAAAGGCGCGGCGCTCAACCGCTTGGGACGCAACGATGAAGCGATCGTCAGCTATCGCAAGGCGCTCGCCTTCGAAGCCGTCGTCAACCCCGACAAGATTCGCTACCTGCTGGCGGCGCTGAGCGGCGAAGCGGTTCCCGACGCGTCGCCGGTGGAGTACGTGCGCGACCTGTTCGACCAGTATGCGCGCCGCTTCGAGGACCACCTGGTCCGACAACTGAACTACCGCGCCCCCGAGCTGCTGGCGGAGCAGCTGCGACCGCTCCTGGCGCAGGGCATCGACGTGCTCGACCTCGGCTGCGGCACGGGCCTGTACGGCGTCCTCCTCAAGCCCTGGGCGCGCTCTCTGACGGGCCTCGACGTCTCCGAAAGGATGCTCGACGAGGCGAGGCAGGAGGGGTCTACGACACGCTGGTCGCCGACGAGATCAGCGCCTACCTGAAGCGACAGACGGCGGGTTTCGACCTGATCGTCGCCGCCGACGTGTTCATCTACATCGGCGACCTGGCAAGCGTGTTCGCTGGCGCGCAGCGCGCCTTGCGCCCGGACGGGCTGTTCGCGTTCTCGACCGAGGTCAGCGAAGGCGCCGAGAGCCGGCTCCTGGAATCGCTGCGGTACTCGCATTCCGCTGCGTACCTGCAACGGCTCGCCGCCGAAGCCGGCTGGCGCATCGAGAGCGCGACGCGGCAGGTGCTGCGCGAGGAGGACCGCCAGGGCGTCTCCGGGCACCTGATGGTGCTGCGCCGCGTCTGAGGTCGCCCTGCCCCATCGGGGCTAGGCTGCGACGACGACCTCGTCGGTCCAGACCTTGAAGCTTTCGAGCGTGTTCGGGCCGAAGGTGCTCGACAGCGCCACATCGCAGGCGTCGCGGCCGCGCGCCATCAGGACGCGGCCGATACGCGGCATGTTGTTGCGTGCGTCGAAGGTGTACCAGCGGTCGCCGAGCCAGGCCTCGAACCAGCCGGCGAAATCCATCGGCCCGTAAGGTGGAGGCATGCCGATGTCGCCGAGGTAGCCGGTGCAGTAGCGCGCCGGGATGTTCATGCAGCGACAGAACGCGATCGCCAGGTGCGCGTAGTCGCGGCAGACGCCGCGGCCTTCGTTGTAGGCCTCCCAGGCGGTCCGCGTGCGGCGCGCGTGCTCGTAGCCGAACTCGATATGGTGGTGCACGAAGTCGCAGATCGCCTGGACGCGCGCCCAGCCGGTCGGCCCCGAGCCGAAGCGCTGCCAGGCGATGTCGGAGAGCTGATCGGTCTCGCAGTAGCGGCTGCCGAGCAGATAGACGAGGGTCGATTCGGGAAGCAGCTCGACCGGCGTCTGCGTCGCTGTCGGAACGACTTCATCGGGCAGGCCGCTGTCGTTGACGAGCGCATCGGTCCCGAGAACGATGCGGCCGCGCGGTGCGACGATGCGGCTGCACCAGTTGCCGAACAGGTCGCGGTAGGCCGTGACCGGCACGGCGGGGTCGGTCCGGAGATGGTCCGGCCGCACCAGGTCGGAAGCGCGCGAGTAGTGGATGCTCAGGCACAGGATCATCGGCGTCGGCTGCGGGCAGCGGTACGCCATTTCGAAACCGACCCGGATCTGCATGCTCACCCTCACCCCGTTGGCGTCGCCGTCACGCCGCACACGCTTCGAGCGTGGAGTATCGACGTTTCTGCGGATGGGCGATGCCGCAGCAAGCGGCATGCCATCGGCACGCCTTCGTCCGGCTGCGCGGCGACGCGCGTCAGGGCGAAGGCAACGCGCCGAGCCAGAACTTCAGCTGCGCGGCGACGATGTTGCCGGCGGCGTCGAAATAGCGGCTTTGCCACTTGTCCGGATCGACCTCGAGCATCGCGCTGGCCTGCTTCAGGCCCTGCGTCTGCACGATCCAGCGCCACGAGAAATGATCGTAGATGTCGAGCACGTGCGTCGCGTAGGCAGCGGCCAGGGCCGGCTGCCCCCTGACGATGACGAGGTTCTCGTCGTTGTTGAACGAAGCGCGGTGGCCCAGGTTGTGGCTGCCCGTGACGACAGCGCAATTCTCCGAGAAGGGATCGACGACGACGATCTTGTCGTGCGTCACGGCAAAGCCCGCGTTGAGGATCTCCTTCGACCAGCCCGCCGGCAGCGTCTCCGACAGCGCCAGCGCCTGGATCACCCGGGGGTCCTGCTTCTTCGACGAACCGGTACCGTGCAGCTCGTAGTAGAAAGCCTCGGCCGCCGAAGGGTTGGTGACGCAGCCGCGCACGAACAGGTCCTTGTTCGCCTTTTGCGCCAGGCCGGCCCAGTCGGCGATGCTCGGCGCGCCGGGATAGAAGACGAGAAAGAGCACCGCCTGCTTCGCCGCGGCGACGAGCTGGGCGACTTCTTCCATGTCGGGAGGCCGCTTTTCGTTGGCGACGCTGCCGCTGCGCAGAGCCGGTGTGTTCGGCGCGAACCAGCTCGTCGCCTTCGCGCCGCCGCCGATCGCCAGCGTCTTCGAACTCGTGTCCCAGCTGCGCAGCGCAGCGCCCTGCAGCGCCTTCGGATCGGCGCCGGCCGCTTTCGCGTCGGCGGCGAGTTGTTTCCAGTAGGCGAGGTAGCGCGTCGCGAGCGCGTTGTCTTCGCTGACGATCGTGTTGTTGGTCTGCGCGCACAGGCCCGTCGCCGTCCAGTTGGTCGAGCCGAAGAGCACGGCCGCGGGATGACCTTTCGCGTCGGTGTGGACGACGAACTTGTTGTGGCCGATCTGGCCGTTCGGCAGCATCCGGTTGATCAGCTCGCCCGCCGTCGCGGCGAGGCGCTTGCGCGAGTCGGCGTTCTCGTCGGCCGCACTGCCGCCGCTTTCCGCGTCGGCCCCGCCCGGGTTGGAGAGCACCAGGTGCAGCTTCTTGCCTACTCCCTCGAGCGCCGTGACGAGCTCGTCGTCGGTAAGCTCGTAGAGCGCGGCGTGCAGCGTTCCGCCGGCCGCAGCGCGCTTCGTGAAATCGAGCAGCGCGCCGAGCATGTCGCCGGCGAGGCTGGTGCGCAGCGCGCTGTCCTTCTTCGCGATTGCGGCGAGCAGCTTGGCCTTGGTGGGCTTGTCGCCGAGCGCCTTCGAGACGCGTTGCGTCGAGATCAGGCCGCGATTGAAGAAGGCGTTCCACTGCGCGCCGAGCGATGAAGTGATCGCGATCTCGTTCGAGATCGCGAACGAGATCGACATCGGCGTCAGGCTGCCGGGCTGTCCCTCGAGCGGCACGATCTTGTAGCGAAAGGTGCGCGAGCCGGTCTTCTCCGCGACGAGCCGTGCGTAGGGATCCTTCCAGTAGAACTTCTGCACCGGAAAGCTCGCCGTCGTCTGCCCGGGCTTGGGCGTGAAGCCGGGGAACACCGCCATCGAGGGCAGTGGCGTTTCCGTGCCCTGCGCATCGATGCGGTAGACGGCGAAGCCCATGCAGCCGTCGAGCTTACGGCCGTAGCTCCAGGCGACGACGATGACGTCGTTGTCGGAAAAGGCGATCGCGTTCTGCATGCTATTTGCCGCGAACTTTCTTCGCCGTCGCCCGCTTTGCGGCGACCCGGGTGGCCGCAGTCTTCCTCGCCGCACCCTTCTTTGCCTCCGCCTTCTTCGCTGTGCGCTTCTTCGCTACCGTCTTCTTCACCGCCGTCGTCTTCATCGCCGTCTTCTTCACTGCGGCCTTCTTCGCGACGGGCTTGGCCGCGGCCGCCCTCTTCCTGGCGACTTTCCTTGCCGTGCTCTTCTTTCGCGTCGCGCCCGTTGGCACACCTCGCGTCCCCGATTCGCCCGCCGGCGCGGCGGCTGGAAGTGCCCTCGCCCGCGGCGCGCCCGGCGGCGCGCCTCGCATCATCGGTTCGCCTGCGGGCGCGGCGACCGGACGCGCCGTCGCCGCGGCGAGCTGCAGGTAGGCGTGGTAGTTCTCGCCGTAATACTTCGAGCCGTCGAAGTAGCCCTGCTTCAGCCCCTTCACGGGGTTGTAGTGGCCGGTGTTGTAGGCGATGGCGATGGCAGCCATCTCGAGATCGCTGAGCGAGGTCTTGTCCTGCCAGCCGATGCGCCGCATCGCCGCCCGCAACTCGCCGATGCATTTGCCGAGCGCGGCGCCGAAATCGGCATAGCGCTTGTCGAGGAAGTAGTCCGGCTCCGTCTTGAAGAACTGCAGGTCGAGCTGGAAGATGCCGAAGCCGTGGCAGAACTTGTCCGGCCGCGCCGCGGCACCGCGATACGCCGGGATGAACGAGGCCATGTCGACCAGGCCCTGGCGGGCGAGCGCGAACATGCGGTCGCCGTCGGGCGCGGCGAGCAGCTCGGCCTTGTTCTTCGGAAAGGCGCCGCGCCCAGCGGTGTCGTCGAGGGTGTCGCCGACGCAAAGCTCGAGGATGCGCGACGTCGGCAGGCCCTGACGGCGCAGGCTCGGCCAGACCTCGCCGGTCTCCTGGCAAGCGAAGGCGGTGATCATGTCGACGCTGAACGGCGTACCGGCGATCGCCGTTTCGATGGCCGGCTGGAACTCGGTCTTGAACCAGAGGATGTCTTGCGCGTTCGGCATGAAGAGGGCTCCGTTCGCTTCAGGCGAGCGGCCTGGCCAGCGAAGAAATACTATGCGCCCGCATCGCCCCTGTCATCCTGCACAGCGGCGAGTGCCTCGCCGGGGCGCGCGGCTCAAGAGCCTGCGCGTACGAGCCGAAGCGCAAACTTGGCCTGACCTGTGTTGCCCGTCACCTTGCCGTTCGCGAAGCTGACCAGCCAGGCGTTGAGGTTGTCGTCGGTACCCGGGCGAGTCGCCCAGAACGGCGTGGACGGCGTCTTCGGAAACGCCGTGCCATCGATCCTCGGCTTCTTCTTGGCCTGCTTGTCGACGAGGGCGAGGAGCTCGTCCCGGCTCGGGATACGCCACTCCTTGGCACCCGTCTTCGCCGCACTGGCTGCCTGCTGCTTGGCGCCGGCATAGCTGAACTTGGCGAGCTTGCCGTTGCACGTCTTGCCGTCCCACTGCATGCCCTCGGGGCAGCGGCGCCACGTCAACTGGGTGGTCGCGTCGAGCACTTCCTGGCCGTCGCCGGAGACCTTGAAACGGGCTTGCGCGTGACTCGAGGCAGCGGCAACGGCCAACAGGGCAAACACAGCCAGATGCGTAGCAAACGTGAGCGAACGCGAAATTGCCATGGGGTCTCCATCGAGAGCGTGTGGGGCCGATGCCGACTGCATGGGCGAGGAATTATAGAAATGAAAACCTTACTGAAAGCCGCTCGACTTCGCGCGGCTCGGGACGCTCACTCCACCGTCACGCTCTTGGCAAGATTTCTGGGCTTGTCGACGTCGGTTCCGCGCGCGACGGCGGTGTGGTATGCGAGCAGCTGCAGCGGCACAACGTGCAGGATCGGAGAGAGCATGCCGTAGTGCTCGGGCATGCGGATGACATGAACGCCCTCGCCCGACTCGATCCGCGTATCGGCATCGGCAAAGACGAACAGCTCGCCGCCGCGCGCGCGCACCTCGTGCAGATTGCTCTCGAGCTTCTCGAGCAGCGCGTCGTTCGGCGCGATCGCGACGACCGGCATCTCGCTGGTGACGAGGGCCAGCGGCCCGTGCTTCAGCTCGCCGGCCGGATACGCCTCGGCGTGGATGTAGCTGATCTCCTTCAGCTTCAGCGCGCCTTCGAGCGCGACGGGGTAGTGCATGCCGCGGCCGAGGAAGAGCGCGTTCTCCTTGCGCGCGAACTCCTCGCTCCAGGCGATCACCTGCGGCTCGAGAGCGAGCACCGACTGGACCGCGACCGGCAGGTGGCGCAGCGCCTTCAGGTGCCTGGCCTCGGCTTTTTCGTCGAGCAGGCCGCGCACCTGCGCGAGTGCCAGCGTGAGCAGGAAGAGGCCGACCAGCTGCGTCGTGAACGCCTTCGTCGAGGCGACGCCGATCTCGACCCCGGCTCGCGTCACGTAGGCCATCGCGCACTCGCGCACCATCGCGCTCGTCGCGACGTTGCAGATCGTCAGCGTGTGCGCCATGCCGAGCGAGCGCGCGTGCTTGAGTGCGGCAATCGTGTCGGCGGTCTCGCCGCTCTGTGAGATCGTGACGACGAGCGTCTTCGGGTTCGGGACGCTGTCGCGATAGCGGTATTCGCTCGCCACCTCGACCGCGGTCGGAATCCGGGCGATGCCCTCGAGCCAGTACTTCGCGACCGAGCCGCTGTAGTAGCTGGTGCCGCAGGCGAGGATGAGCACCTGCTCGACGCCCTTGAAGACGCGATGTGCGCCGTCGCCGAACAGCTCGGGCGAGATGCCGGGCACCGCGTCGAGCGTGTCGGCGATCGCCTTCGGCTGCTCGAAGATCTCCTTTTGCATGTAGTGACGGTACGGCCCGAGCTCGGCCGCGCCGGTGTGCGCGACGACGGTGCGAACCACCCGATCGACACGCTTGAAGTCGCCCTTGTCGTCGGCGTGCACGATCCAGTACTTGCCGAGCTGCAGGTCGGCGACGTCGCCGTCTTCGAGGTAGACGATCTGGTCGGTGACTCCGGCGAGCGCCATCGCATCGGAGGCGAGGAAGTTCTCGCTGGCTCCCGGCTCGGTTCCGACACCGAGCACGAGCGGCGAGCCGTGCCGCGCCCCGACGACGCGATGCGGCTCGTCGCGACAGAAGACGGCGATCGCGTAGGCGCCGCGCAGTCGCGGCAACGCGCGCTCGACGGCTTCGAGC
>DATMGW010000161.1:0-4977 GCA_035555295.1 Caldimonas sp. | reverse complement strand
TTTCAACCACCGAGGCGAGATCGTTCATCGTTCTGGGCAACGAAGCAAAGCCGCTGGGCGGCGCAAGGACTGGCGCGCCGCGGAATCCACCGCTGCGCGAGCCGGATCACACGAGGTGCGGCCGAACCTTCTCGACGATCGAACCGAACGCCGCCGGATCGTGGACCGCCATGTCGGCGAGGACCTTGCGATCGATATCGATCGATGCCTTCTTCAGACCGGCCATGAACTTGCTGTACGTGACGCCGAGACCGCGCGTCGCCGCGTTGATGCGGGCGATCCAGAGCTGGCGAAAGACGCGCTTCTTGGTGCGGCGGTCGCGATAGGCGTACTGGCCGGCGCGCATGACCGCTTCCTTCGCGATGCGAAAGACGTTCTTGCGACGGCCGCGGAATCCCTTGGCGAGGGCGAGGACCTTCTTGTGGCGGGCGTGCGCTGTGACGCCGCGTTTGACGCGAGGCATGGAGTATTCCCTTCAGAAGTGGTGGAGGACCGAGTCGATCAGAGGCCGGCGAACGGCAGCATCTGCGCCATGTGGCCCATGTTCGTCTCGTGAACACCGATGGAACCGCGCAGGTGGCGCTTGTTCTTCGTCGACTTCTTCGTGAGGATGTGGCGCTTGAACGCCTGGCCGCGCTTCACCGTGCCGCCCGGGCGGACCCGGAACCTCTTCGCGGCGCTCTTCTTCGTCTTCATCTTGGGCATGACTCTTCCTTCTTCGTTTGCTGCTGCAGGCGCCGCCGGGAGTCCCGTCGTCTTGCAAGCCTGCAGTCGCTTGTGGCCGACCGAGTGCTGCCACTCGATCGAATCGCTCTTCGCGTTCGCTTCCTACTTTCGTTTCGGCGCCAGCACCATGATCATCTGCCGGCCCTCGAGCTTGGGCATGTGCTCGACGACCGAGACATCCGCGAGCTCGTCGCGGATGCGCTCGAGCAGGCGCATGCCGATGTCCTGGTGCGTGATCTCGCGCCCGCGGTAGCGCAAGGTCACCTTGCCTTTGTCGCCATCTTCCTCGATGAAGCGGCGCAGGTTCCTCATCTTGATCGCGTAGTCGCCCTCGTCGGTGCCCGGGCGGAACTTCACTTCCTTGACTTCGATGACCTTCTGTTTCGCCTTCGCCTCGGCCGCGCGCTTCTGCTCCTGGTACTTGAACTTGCCGTAGTCCATCAGCCGGCACACCGGCGGATCGGCCTGGGCGACGATCTCGACGAGATCGACGTCCTGCTCGCCCGCCAGCCGCAAGGCATCGGCGATCGGGACGATTCCCAGCGGTTCGTTTTCGGGCCCGTTCAGGCGGACCTCGGGAGCGATGATTTCCCGGTTGAGCCGATGCTTGCGCTCGGCGTTGGGGGTGCGTCGGTCTAGAAAAGTAGCGATGTCGAAAGCCTTTCAAAGAACCTCAAGGCACAGAGATTCACTACAAGACAAAAGCGCGCCAGAGGCCGGATGATTCTTCCGGCCGGGCTCTCACAGTTTCTGGGCAATGTCGGCGGCGATCTTCCCGAGGAAGGCATCGACCGACATCACTCCGAGGTCGTGGTTGCCCCGGGCGCGCACGGCAACGGTCCCGCTTGCCTTTTCCTTGTCGCCAACGACCAGGATATACGGAACCTTTTGCAACGAATGCTCGCGGATTTTATAGCTGATCTTCTCGTTGCGCAAATCGCATTCGACTCTAAGTCCTTGTTTTTGCAACGTTTTGACAAGTTCTTTGGCGTATTCGGCCTGCCCCTCGGTGATCGTCAGGACGCTCGCCTGCACGGGCGCCAGCCACGCCGGGAGGGCGCCTGCGTGGTGCTCGAGCAGCAAGCCGATGAACCGCTCGAAACTGCCGACGATCGCCCGGTGCAGCATGACCGGAAAGGCGCGGCCGCTCGTATCGGTCACGTATTCGCCGCCGAGCCGCTCGGCCGTGTTGTAGTCGACCTGCATGGTGCCGAGTTGCCAGGGCCGGCCGAGCGCGTCCTTCAGCGTGTATTCGATCTTCGGCCCGTAGAACGCGCCGTCTCCGGGGGAGACGACGAACTCGCAGCCCGAGCGGCGCAGCCCTTCCATGAGCGCGTGCTCCGACTTGTCCCAGAACGCGTCGGAGCCGACCCGGTTTTCGGGCCGTGTCGCAACCTTGTAGACGATGTCCGTGAAGCCGAAGTCGGCGTAGACCTTCTGCAGCTGCGCCGTATAGGCGACGCATTCGTCGAGGATCTGGTCTTCCGTGCAGAAGATATGGCCGTCGTCCTGGGTGAAGCCGCGCACGCGCATGATTCCGTGCATCGCGCCGCTCGGCTCGTTGCGGTGGCACTGGCCGAACTCGCCGTAGCGGATCGGCAGGTCGCGATAGCTCCGCAGGCTCGACTTGAAGATGAGCACATGCCCGGGGCAATTCATCGGCTTGAGCGCGTATTCGTGCTTCTCCGATTCGGTCGTGAACATGTTCTCGCGATAGTTCTGCCAGTGGCCGGTCTTCTCCCACAGGCTCTTGTCGAGGATCTGCGGGCCCTTGACCTCGAGATAGCCGGTGTCGCGATAGACGGCGCGCATGTACTGCTCGATCGCCTGCCAGATCGCCCAGCCCTTCGGATGCCAGAAGACGACGCCCGGTGCGACTTCGTCAATGTGGAACAGGTCGAGCTCGCGGCCCAATTTGCGATGGTCGCGCTTCTCGGCCTCCTCGAGCATGTGCAGGTATTGCTGCAGCGCGTCCTTCGTCGCCCAGGCCGTGCCGTAGATGCGCTGCAGCATCTCGTTGCGATGGTCGCCGCGCCAGTAGGCACCGGCGACCTTCATGAGCTTGAAGTGGCGCAGCCTGCCCGTGCTCGGCACGTGCGGACCGCGACACAGGTCCTCGAACGCGCCCTCGCGATACAGCGAGACGTCCTCCCCGGCCGGAATGCCGGCGATGATCTCGGCCTTGTAGGCCTCGCCGAGGCCGCGGAAATAGGCGACGGCCTCGTCGCGCGGCAAGGTGCGGCGCTCGACCTTCTCGTCCTTCGCCGCGAGCTGCGCCATCTTGGCCTCGATGGCAGCGAGATCCTCGGGCGTGAACGGGCGCTTGTACGAGAAGTCGTAGTAGAAGCCGTTCTCGATCACCGGCCCGATCGTCACCTGCGCCTCGGGGAACAGCTCTTTCACCGCGTAGGCGAGCAGGTGCGCCGTCGAATGGCGGATCAGGTCGAGCCCGTCGGCATCCTTGTCCGTGACGATAGCGAGGCGCTCGTCATGATCGATGACGAAGCTCGTGTCGACGAGCCGGCTCGACGCGCCGCTGCCGATTCGCCCTGCCAACGCCGCCTTGGCGAGCCCCACGCCGATCGATGCTGCAACGTCGGCGACCGTCACCGGACCTGCGAATTCCTTGCGCGAGCCGTCGGGGAGTTCGATCGAAACCATGCGAGTCTCCGGAAAACGAAAGCGCGGCCGAGGCCGCGCTATGGAGGGACGAGAAGAGGCGAATGCGATGCAGCGACGCGCGGCGGCCTACACCCTGCGAAAGCAGCGGGTAGTTCGCGGTGTCATAACCGGCGTGCCTTTCTCGCTCTTGTCGTTGACCATGCCCCGTATTGTAGGGGCAGCGCCGTTCAAAACGGCAGCAGCCTGAGGCTGGCCGTGCGCTCGACGAACCAGACGCCCGCAACGGCCATCGCCAGCAGCGAGCCGCCGCGGACGACGATCGGCCGATAGCGGCGCCACTCGCGCAAGCCGAACAGGACTGTCGTCACGGCGACGACGACCAGCAGCTGGCCGAGCTCGAGGCCGACGTTGAACTGCAGGAGCGCCCACGCAAAGTCCGCCGTCGGCAGGTCGAGCTCGGCGAGCACGCTCGCGAAGCCGAAGCCGTGGACGAGGCCGAAGACGAAGGTGACGACGATGCGCCGGACCGCAAAGAACGGCCGGACGTTGTCGAGCGCGGCCAGGGCGATGGTCACGGCGATCGCCGGTTCGACGAACGACGGCGGCAGCGCCACCAGCTTCAGCGCCGCCAGGGCAAGAGTGATCGAGTGGGCGGCTGTGAAGGCGGTGACGATGCCGACGATCGGCAGCACGGCCTGGCTCAGTCGATCTACCGGGAGCCAGCCTTCGGGCGTGCGCCGCAGCACGGCCGGCAGCAGCAGGCAAAGCAGGAACAGAACGTGGTCGTAGCCGGTGAGGATGTGCCTGATGCCTTCCTCGAGAAACGCCCAGCGTGCCGGCGCGGCACGGATCGCGTCCGCAGGCTTGCCGCCGTGCGGAACACTCGCCGCGCCCTCTTCCTTGGCGCCCGGCCGAGCCGGGTCGAGCAGGAGCAGGGCAAGCGCCTGCCCGCGGCGCTCGATCTTGGCGATGCCGCGATGCGTCGGATCGACTTCGGCGAAGAGCGTGTATTCGATGCGCGGCTGCGCCATCAGGCTGCACGTCGACGCGAGCTTCAGCACGACGTAGGCGCCGTCGTTGCGCCGCTCGAGGGCGCGCCCGGTCGCGTGCAGCGGACAACCGTCGATGGCGAGCCGCCCCATCGCATACGACTCGATGCGCGGCCATGCTGCCTTGACCTCGCCCCAGGTGAGCTGGCCGTCGGCGTCGGCATCGATGTCGAGCGCTACGTCGAGGTCGCGCAGGGCGATGTCCCAGCGGACAGCGAGCGCGTCGGGCGCCGCATCGAGCTGCAGGTACGAATCGCTCGACTTGTGCGCAGCCGCAACACCCGCCGCCGCTGTCAGGACGACGCAGACGAGCGCATCGCGCAATCGCCGCAGCAGCGGCGCGGAGGGCCACTCAAAGGAGCGCATCGATGCGGCGATCGTGCAGACCGAGCGACGCCTTGAGGCGCCGTGCTTCGTCGAGCGGAGCCGCCGCCCCGCTCGCCCGCGCCGCCTCGGCGAAAACCAGGACGTCGAGCGGCTCGCGCTGCTGCAAGACGTCGCCACGGGCAAGCTCGAGCGCGCGCTCGGGCGCCCGATCGACGTGGAGCGCGAACAGGGCCTGCTCACGGCCGTGAAACCT
>DATMGW010000160.1:0-11885 GCA_035555295.1 Caldimonas sp. | reverse complement strand
CGCGTTCGACAAGGTGATCAGCGTCGACCAGTCGCCGATCGGCCGCACGCCGCGCTCGAATCCGGCGACCTACACGGGACTGTTCACGCCGATCCGCGAGCTCTTCGCCGAAGTGCCGGCGGCGCGCGAGCGCGGCTACGGCCCGGGGCGCTTCTCCTTCAACGTCGCCGGCGGGCGCTGCGAAGCCTGCCAGGGCGACGGCGTGCTCAAGGTCGAGATGCACTTCCTGCCCGACGTCTACGTGCCGTGCGACGTCTGCCACGGCCGCCGCTACAACCGCGAGACCCTGGAAGTCCTCTACAAGGGCAAGAACATCACCGAGGTGCTGAACCTGACGGTCGAGGACGCGCACGGCTACTTCAGCGCCGTGCCCAACATCGCGCGCAAGCTCCAGACGCTGCTCGATGTTGGCCTCGGCTACATCCGCCTCGGGCAGAGCGCGACGACGCTTTCCGGCGGCGAGGCGCAACGCGTCAAGCTCGCGCTCGAGCTCTCGAAACGCGACACCGGGCGCACGCTCTACATCCTCGACGAGCCGACGACCGGCCTGCACTTCGCCGACATCGACCTGCTGCTGAGGGTGCTGCACCAGCTGAGAGATGCCGGCAACACGATCGTCGTCATCGAGCACAACCTCGACGTCATCAAGACCGCCGACTGGGTCGTCGACCTGGGGCCGGAGGGCGGCGCCGGCGGCGGCAATGTCGTCGCCGTCGGAACGCCGGAGCAGGTCGCGGCGAACGCGGCGAGCTACACCGGCCGCTATCTGCAGCCGCTCCTCGGCCGCGCCCGGACGCCTCCGGCCGGTTGACCTAGACTCGTCGTCCCGCTCGGCCAGGAGGCGCAGATGCCGAAGACGATCGACTACTACTTCTCGCCGCAATCACCCTGGACCTATCTCGGCCACGAGCGCTTCGCCGCCGTCGCCCGGGCCGCGCAGGCGACGATCAAGGTCCTGCCGGTCGACCTCGGCCGCGTCTTCCCGGTCTCGGGCGGCCTGCCGCTGGCCAAGCGGGCGCCGCAGCGGCAGGCGTATCGGCTCGTCGAGCTGAAGCGCTTCAGCGAGTTTCTCGGTCGACCGCTGAATTTGCAGCCGCGCTACTTCCCGGTCGCCAGCGACGACGCCGCCAAGCTGATCATCGCCGTCGACGGCGCCGACGGCAGCGACGCGGCGATGCGCATCGCGGGTGCCCTGCTGCGCGGCGTCTGGGCCGAGCAGCGCAACATCGCCGACCCCGGGGTGCTGCAGGCGATGCTCGCCGAGACGGGGCTGGCGACGCGCCGGCTCGACGATTCGCAATCGCAGGCCGTGCACGACCGCTACGAAGCCGATTCGCAGCGCGCCATCGACGCCGGAGTGTTCGGCGCGCCGACCTATGTCGTCGACGGCGAGCTCTTCTGGGGCCAGGACCGGCTCGATTTCCTCGAGCGCCGCCTGGCCCGCAACGCCAATCGAAGCTGAGCGTCGCGGGTCTTGGTCGAGCCTCGCGTAGCCGGGTCAGCGGCCGCGCTGCGACTCATTTCCCGAAGCGTGCCTTCGCGTCCGCGACGCAAGCGCTCTTCGCGTCACCCGCGAGCGCATCGCACTTCTCGACCGCGACCTTGTACTCGGCATCGCGCTTGTCGGCGTTCGCGTCCATGCGCGCCTCGGTGCCCTTCTTCGTCGCCGTCGCGTCCGCCACCCTGACCGTCTTGGCCGCCTTGGCTTCCTTGACGCAGACGTCCTTGGCGTTGCCGGCCTTGTCGTCGCATCGCTCCTTGGCGACCTTGTAGTTCGCCTCGGCGATCTCGCGGATCGCGTGCTCGCGCGCCTTGGGCGTGTTCTTCCAAGCGGCTTCGGCCTCGGCCTCGGTCTGGGTGCGCTTGGCCTTGGCTTCGGCCACGCAGATGTCCTTGGCGTTGCCGCCGAGCGAGTCGCAGGCCTTGCGTTCGCTCTCGTAGGTCGACTTGGCGCTGGCCTTGGCCTGATCGTAGGCGGTGCGGTCGGCTGCCGCGCTGGCCGTTGCCGAGAACAGGAGGGTACCCGCGCACAGCGCGACGGCTTGGGCAAGGGTCGAAAGCTTCAGGGTGTTCATTGGTGGTCCTTGCGATTCGGTTTTGCAATGCAAGGAGTATCGAAGCGGCGAGCCGAGGCTCGTGTCGGACGACGGCGAGCGTTCGCCACGGGCCGAGTCCTACAGCGGCTCTCGTGGCCTCGGCTCCGCGCGTCGCGGGCGGAAAAGAAAAAAGCCGGCGCAAGCGCCGGCCCTGTCTCGAGTCGAGCCGATCAGTGCAGGTGGCTGTTGATCAGCTTGGTCATCTCGAACATCGAGACCTGAGCCTTCTTGAAGATCTCCTTCAGCTTGGCGTCGGCGTTGATCATCGTCCGCTTGGCCGCGTCCTGGAGGTTGTTCTTCTTGATGTACTCCCAGACCTTCTTCGTGACCTCGGTGCGCGGCATCGCCTTGTCGCCGATGACGGCGGCGAGCGAGGCGCTCGGCGTCATCGGCTTCATGAATGCAGCGTTCGGGGTCCGCTTCTTGGCGGGCGCCTTCTTGGCGGCCTTGGCCTTCTTCGCCGGGGCGGCCTTCTTCGCCGCCTTCTTGGCCGGAGCAGCCTTCTTGTGCGGTGCCGCCTTCTTGTGCGGTGCCGCCTTCTTCGCCGATTTCTTCGCAGTTGCCATGTTGATTCTCTCCATCAAGTGGTTGGTTGATGTGCTCGGCGTGGGCGAAAGCCACGTGGGCTTTCATTTCTCCATGCATCCGCGCGGAGCGAATAGTACTGCGTGTATAGAGTGGTGAGAAGAAGTTTTCACTCGTGGAACACGCATTCTTCAGAGGAAGAAGGCCCTTTTGTCGCAAGCACGCGTCAGTGCGGACGGCGCCGAGGTCGCTATCCTTGCGCCCATGAAGATCGTCATTCGCTGGTTGCTGCTCGCCGCCGCCCTGCTTCTCGTGGCCCAGATCTACTCGGGCGTCGTCGTCACGAGCTTCGCCTCGGCGATGATCGCGGCGCTCGTCCTGGGCCTCTTCAACACCCTGCTGCGGCCGATCCTGGTGCTCCTCACGCTGCCGGTGACGCTGCTGACGCTGGGCCTGTTCCTCTTCGTCATCAACGCGCTGATGTTCTATTTCGCCGCCGCCGTGTTGCAGGGGTTCAGCGTCACCGGCTTCGGCGCCGCGCTCGTCGGCTCGCTCCTCTACAGCCTGTGCGGCCTCGTCATCGACGCGGCGATGGAGCGGATGTTCCTGCGGCGCTGAGCCTTCAGCGCCCGGCGGCAGCCGTCTTCACGCCGGCGCCGCGCACCTCGAAGCTCACGCTCTGCAGGAGCTGGCGGTCGCGGCCGACGAGGGCGAGCCGGTGCCGCCCCGGCCACGGCGCCCAGCGCCAGCGCTCGGCCACACCGAGCGGCCTGCCGTCGAGCACCCACTGGCCGCGCTCGCCTTCGAAGGTGATGCGCTGCGCGGCCGGCGGAATGTCGGGGTCGATGGCGTAGATGCTGCCGTCGCGCGGGCTCGTGATGCCGAAGCGCTGCCCGCCGGCGACCTCGCCCGTCGCGCGCTGCACGGCACGCTCGGTGCCGGCGAGGAAGACCTCCTCGCGCCCCGGCTCGCGCCGCGTATCGAAGGCGACGCGCACCCGGATGACGCCGGGCGGCGCCTGCGGCGGCCGTGACGGCTCGCCCGCATGCAGCGCGCTCGCCAGCGCGTGCCACACAGGAGCGGCGCCGCTCACGCCGCTGACGCCGTGCATAGCCTCGCCGCCGGCGTTGCCGACCCAGACGCCGATCGTGTAGCGATCCGTGAAGCCGACGCACCAGTTGTCGCGCATGTCCTTGCTCGTTCCCGTCTTCACGGCGGCAAAGCCCCGCGTCGCGAGCAGGTTGGCCAGGCCGAAGGTGCGGGCGCGCGCGTTGTTGTCGGCGAGGATGTCGCTGACGAGATAGCTCGCCCTCGCATCGGCGACGCGGACCGGCCGGACCGCCGCGCCGCCGCTCTGCAGCATAGGGGGCGTGAAGACGCCGCCGTTAGCCAGCGCCCGGTAGGCGTTGCTCAGCGCGAGCAGCGTCACGTCGGCGCTGCCGAGGGCCAGCGAGGCGCCGTACCAGCCGGCGCTTTGCGGCAAGGCGAAGCCGAGCGCCTGCAGCCGCGCGTGCAGCGCATCGGCGCCGAGCAGGGCGGAGACGCGCACCGCCGGCACGTTCAGGCTCGCGCCGAGCGCAGTGCGGGCGCTGACGAAGCCCTTCCACTCGTGGTCGTAGTCCTGCGGCAGGTAAAGGCCGCCGGCCGTCGCGATCTGCGCCGGCGAATCGTCGATCAGCGTCGCCGGCGTGATCAGGCGCTTCTCGAAGGCGAGCTCGTAGACGAAGGGCTTCAGCGTCGACCCCGGCTGGCGCCGCGCCAGCACCCCGTCGACCTGGGCCGCGGCCGACATCGGACCGCTCGAGCCGACCCAGGCTCGCACTTCGCCCGAGGCGTTGTCGAGAACGACGACGGCACCGTCCTCGACGTTACGGCCGGCAAGCTCGGCAAGCTGGCGGCGCAGTGTCGTCACCGCGAAGCGCTGCAGCGACGCGTCGAGCGTGCTGGGTTGCGCCGGCGGTCCGAGCGGGTCGATGACCTGGCGAGCGAAGTGCGGCGCGAGCTGTTCGCCGAGCGCCGCGCCGCCGCGCCGCGCCAGCGCCGTCTCGGCGAGGCCGACGACGCCGCCGCAGGCGAGCCTTTGCAGCTGCAGGACGGCACAGGCGCGCTCGGCCACGAGCGCCGGCTTCGCATTCGGGCTGCGCACCAGCGCCGCGGCGACCGCCGCTTCCTGCACGTCGAGGCCGCTCGCATGCTTGGCGAACAGCGTCTCAGCCAGCGCCTCGATGCCGACGATCTCGCCGCGAAACGGCACCGAGTTGAGATACGCCTCGAGGATCTCGCTCTTCTTCCACATCGCCTCGAGTCGCGCCGCGGTCACCGCCTGGCCGAGCTTTTGCACGACGCTGCGTCCCGTCGCCGGCCGGGCCAGGCCGGCGTCGATCAGCCCGGCGAGCTGCATCGTCAAGGTCGAGGCGCCACGCGTCCGCGTGTTGAAGAGATTGGACCAGGCACTCTTGGCCGCCGCCGCCCAGTCGACGCCGCTGTGCTCCCAGAAGCGCCGGTCCTCGCTCAGCACGACGGCGCCGAGCAGCGCCGGCGACATCTCGCCGATCGGCATCCAGGCGAGGCGGCGCTGGCCCATGTCGATGCGCATCGTCTGCACGGGGACGCCGAGGCGGTCGAGCAGCGTCACGTCGGACGGACGATGCGCCGCCTTGACCTCGGCGAAGGTGGGCAGCGCCGAGGCTGCGCCAGCCGACGCCGCGAGCGCGATCGCCAGCGCCGCGGCGCGCCAGCGCACCGGCCGCTTCACGGCGCGACCTCCAGGCCGGCGTTCGGCGTCTCGCCGAAGCTCTCGGGCGCATACATCGCTTCGACGCGCGTCGGCGGCAAGGCGAAGCGGCCGGGGTTGTTGAGGCGCAGCGTGTACTCGATGACGTGCTTGCCGCGCGGCAGGTAGTCGAAGTAGCTGCGAAAGGCCTCGAAGCTGCGCTCCTCGAACGCCGGCCAGGCGCTGCCGCTGCGCTTTTCGCTTCGTGTCGCGATCTGCGAATCGCGGCCGAGGCCCGAGCCGAGGAGGGTCGCGCCGCCGGGAACCGGATCGCTGACGACGACCCAGGTCATGTCGCTCTGCGCCTCGACCTCGAGGCGGACCCTGATCACGTCGCCGCGCGACCAGCGGCTCTTGTCCTTCTGCTCGACGGCGCTGACGCCGCGCGCCACGCTGTAGCCGGCCGAGAGCGGACTCCTGAGCGGGATCGCGGCGAGGCTTTGCACGGTGAGCCAGGGCTTGCCCGCGCCTTCCTGCGTCACCTTGAGCATGCTGCTCGCGGCCGGCCAGGGCAGGCGTGCGCTGCCTCCGTCGGGTTGCCTCGACCAGTCGGCGACGGCCCGGGCCGTTGACGCGGCGTCGATCGCAGCGAGCGTTCGCCCGACGACCGGCACCGATTCGAACTTCGCCGAGAACTTGTCGAGCGCCAGCGACCCCCAGAGGTTCGCCGTCGTCGTCAGCCAGGCGCCGTGGCGTTGCCGCGCCAGGCTGCCCGTGACCATCTTCGGCAGATCGTCGCGCCACGCCGGGTCGTCGAGGACGGCGAGGATCAGGCGCGCCGCGTTGGCGTCGGCGCTGTCCATCAGCCACCACCAGAAGTCACCTTCCTCGTTGCTGAACTTCAGCGTCGTTCCGCCGTAGCCGAGGCGGCCGCGCAGGATCTGGCTCGCCTCCTCGAGCCGGCGCGTCCTGTCGGGAATGCCCTCGACGCGCTTCAACAGGTTGAGCCAGTCGATCAGCGCCGCCGTCGGCCAGACGTTCGGCGTGACGTTGACCGAGCCGAGCATCCGCGCCTGGGCCCGACCGTAGCGCGAAAGCGCTTCGAGGGCGGCGATCTTCCTCACGTCGAGATCGGGTCGCGGCGACCAGAACTTGCGTTCGATGCGGCCTTCGACGAAGGCCGTGAGCCCGGCCAGCATCGCATCGCGCGCCGGCGCGGGAAGCGCGAAGCCGGCCTCGTTCGTCGCGGCGAGAACGTAGGCGGTCAGTCTGTCGCTGCCGTGCGGTGCATCGCCCTCGCGCGGCGGAAAGTAGCCGGCCAGGCCGTCGCTGTCGAGGTAGGTCGGCAGCGCATTGGCGACGCCGGCCCACAGCTTCGCGTCCTTCAGGCCGACCGATTTCGAGACCTTCTGTTCGAGGCAGATGAAAGGATAGGTCTCGAAGAAGCGGCGCATCCCGGGCAAGGCGCCGCTGAGCTTGGGCAGCACGCCGACCTCGATGCCGCCGCGCTTGATCCCCGATTCGGGGAGCGCGTCGGCCGGCGCGGCGACCGGCAGGCTGAAGCTGCCGTCGAGCTGGGCCAGCGTCGCCTGCACGACGCGCACCGGAACGGCGGCGGCGACCAGCTGCGTGATCTTCAGGCGATCCTTCGCACCGGCTTCGTCGGCAGCGGCTTCCCAGGTAATGCTGAAGGCGTCGGCCGGCACGTCGATCGGCCAGACGATCTCCTTCGCCGACCCGGCGGCGAGCGTCACGTCCTGCGCCGCGAGCGCGATCGGCAAGCGCGCGATGTCGGCGGCCGTCGGACCGGGCAGGTTCGCCGTTCCCTGCAACGTCGCGTGCACTTTCATGTCGCGCTGCGTCGTGTTGCGCAAGGTCAGCATGGCGCTGAAGCGGTCGCCGTCGCGGACCAGCGGCGGCAGCCCGGAAAGCACCTGCAGATCCTGAGTGACGCGGATGCTAGTGCTGCCCGTCCCGAACTTCTGCACGTCGGCGTCGGCGATGGCGACGAGGCGAAAGCTCGTCAGCGAATCGTTGAGCGGCACCTCGACCGTCGCTTCGCCGTTGCCGTCGAGCGCGACGCTCGGCTTCCAGACGAGCAGCGTGTCGAAGAGCTCGCGGGTCGCGCCGCGCCCGCCGCCGCCGCCGGCCGCGACGGCCTTTCGCCCGTAGTGGCGCCGGCCGATGATCTCGCTTTGCGCCGTGCTCGTCTCGACGCCCCAGGCACGCTCCTTGATCATCGCGTCGAGCAGGTCCCACGAAGCATTGCTGCGCAAGGCGAGCAAGCCTTCGTCGACGGCGGCGAAGGCGACGTCGGCGCCGGCCAGGGGCTTGCCGCCTTGCGTGACCCGGATCCGCGCCAGCGCCTTCTGCCGCACCGCGTACTGCGCCTTGTCGGCCGTGACGCTGACCTGCAACTCGTGCGCCGCCAGGCCGACCGAGATCTTCGCAACACCGAGCTTGAACGCCGGCCTGGCGAGGTCGACCATCGCCGTCGGCGCCAGGTAGTCCTTGCTGTCGCCCCAGAAGCTGCGCCACCACGAGAGCGGCTCCTTCCAGCCCCAGGTGAAGAACGAATACCACGGCGTCTCGCGGATCCGCCCGCGCAAGGCGAGGACGCTGACGTAGACGTTCGGACCCCACTCGGGTTCGACCTTCAGCTCGACGGTCGGATCGTCGCCGCGCAGCGTGACGACCTGCGTCGCGATCACGCCTTCGCGCTCGACGGCGACGAGGGCGGTCGCTTCGCGAAACGGCATGCGCACCTGCAGGCGCGCCGTCTCGCCCGGCTCGTAGCGCTTCTTCTCGGGCAACACGTCGATGCGGTCGTCGTTGTCCTGCGCGAACCAGAGCTCGCCCTGCCTGGTGATCCACACGTTCGTGGCGGCGGCGACCGGGTGGCCCTGCGCATCCTTCGCCTCGGCGATCAGTTCGACCTGTCCAGCCGTCTCGAGCGACGCGTCGCACAGGAGCAAGCCGCGATCGTCGGTCGTACCCGAACAGAGCGTGCCGAGCTCCTTGACCTCGGTACGGTTGTCGTAGGCATAGAAGCCGCCGACGATGCGCTTTCGGGTCGAGATCACCTGGCTGACGCGGCCGCGCACCGAGACGCTTTGTCCTTTCAAGGGCTTGCCCGCGGTGTCGAGAGCAAGGACGCTGAACTTCGCCTGGCCGCGATTGCTCGCCCACGAGGCGGCACGCACGCCGAGGACGACGCCGCTCGGCCACAGCTCGATGCGTGTCGCAACGGTCTGGGTCTCGCCGTTCGGATCGTTGAAGCTGACCTCGGCGTCGATCTCGCTGGTACGCGCCAGCTTCGGCAAGTCCTTCAGCGTGAAGCTCGCCGCGCCGTTGCGGTCGGTCGTGAGCGCCAGCTTGTCGGCGACGAGCTTGCCGTCGCGCCCGGCGTCGCGCTCGCTGTCTTCTTCCTCGTCGTTCTGCTGCTCGGCCTTGCCCGGGTCGCGCGGCGGATCGAAAGAGAAGTCGTCGTAGCCGGCGAAGGCCGGCGCGCGGCTCTTCAGCAACGCCGAGGCCCGCAATGGCGCGCCACCCATCGCGCCGCCCGAGAAGTAGCTCATCTGCACGTCGACGGCGAGGCTCGACGGCGCGACAACGATGCCCTTGGGTCCGCTGACGCGCGCGTCGACGAGCGGCAGGCGGAACTCCTCGACGCGGAAGTTGCCGCTCGTCCAGCGCTGCTGCTTCTCGTCGTCGCCTTCGGACGATGCCGCTCCGCTCGCGCCTTCGCGGGCCGCGCCGCTCGCGCCTTCGCGCTCGAGCGAGACCTCGTAGACGCCCAACTTCGCCGCAGGCGGAATGTTCCACGTTGTCAGCGCGCTGCGCCCGCCGGCACTCCACTGCAGCGGAAAGGCGAACTCCTGGCCGCTGCCCTGGTGCACGATCCTGACGCGGTTCGGCAGCCGCTCGGGCTTCGGCATCGCCAGTCCCCGCGAGGTCTCGACGCGGATGAAATGCTTCATCGAGACCGTTTCGCCGGCGCGAAACAGCGTCCGGTCGAAGACGGTCGCGGCGCGCAGGTCGGGCTCGGCACCCCGTCCCGTCGGCACGTTGAAGCGCCACGCCTCGATCCCTTTCTGCCAGCTGCTGAAGACGAAGGCGACGTCGACCGCGCCGCCGCTCTTGCCATTTCCCTCGTCGGCCTTCCTCGCCGTCACGAAGTAGCCGCTGTCGGCCGGGCAGTGCTCGAAGCCCGCGTCGAGCGCGCGGGCGACGACGGCGAGTCCCTTCGCGTCGGTGCGTCCGCTCCACAGCGCCTGGCCCCGGCAATCGTTGACGACGACGTCGGCGCCTGCGACCGGCTTGCCGCGATCGAGCGTCGTCACCCACACCAGGCTGTTCTCGCGACCCTGCTTGAAGTGAACTCCCAGGTTGGTGACGAGCACGCCGGTGCGTACGTACATCGGCGCGCGCTTGTCGAGGAGCGACTGGCCGAGGCGCAGCGATTCGATCTCGACGACGTGGTAGCCGGGCTGCGCGAGCGGGATGCCGACGACCTCGAACGGTCGCGGGTCGCCGCCCTCGAGTTGCGGCAGGTCGAGCCGTCTCACAGCCGCCTCCGTCGCGAGCAGCGAGACCTCGCGCGTTCCGATCATGCGTTCGACCTTGCGCTTGATCCGGCGGCCTTTCGCGTCGGTGTCGTCCTCGGTCGTGAACCACTCGCCTTGCGGCCGGCCGAGGTCCTTCGCAGAGAGCTGCGTCTCGTGATACTTCTGCACCCGCGCGTACCAGGCGAGGATGTCGGCGTCGCTCTGCAGCAGCTTCTCGCGCACCTGGCCGCCGTTCGCGCTTGCCGCGGCCGCGCGCAGGTCCGGCTGCACGTGGCGCAGGGTCACGGGCAATGCCGCGTCGGCGTCGCGCTCGATGACGCCGAACGGCGCGGTGGCGAACTTGGCGATCGGCGGCGCCGCGCCGGTCGCGACCTTGAGCGGGAAGCTCGCCGCGTTGGCGAGCGGCCGGCCGGCGTTGTCCGTCAAGCCGGCCGGGAGGACGACGCTGTACGACGCGTTCTCGGCGAGCGGCTTCGGAAAGGCGATCTCCGTGACTTCTACCGCCTTCTCGTCCTTGTCAAAAACGGGTGCCAGCGCCTCGCCGCTGGCTGGCGCGAGGCGCGCCTGCGCCGCTTGCGCGCGTGCGACCGGCGCGGAGAAGCGCACGTTCATCGGCCGGATCGGCAGGCAGGGCGCCGAGGCGCGCTCGCGCTCGCACGTGAACTCGGCCGTGAAGGCGAGGCGGACCTGATAGCGAAAGCGTTGCTCGATCGACGTGACGATCTGCGGGTTGGCCACCGCGCCGATGCCGTTGCCCCAGACGACCCGCGCCGCGGCGCCATTCGGCAGCGGCCGATCGCAGCGCGCGACGAGCGTGCGCGCGGCGCGCGCCTTGTCGATGCGGCGCGCCTTCAGGATCTGCTCGCGCACTTCGCCGGCGACGATGCGAAACGGCAGCCGTTCGCCGATGCCTTCGACTTCGCACCAGGCGTTGGCGACGACGCTCGCCTCGACGGCCGGGCCGCTCAGGCGGATCAGGAAGTGCTGGTCTTCCTCGATCTCGCTGCCCTCGCCCGGCTGCATCGAGACAATCGCCGGACCGCCGGTCGAGAAGCTGAATTCGCTGCGACCGGTCAGCGCCGATCCGCCTACAGCCGACGGGCTCGACGCAGCGGAGCCGGGGGTCGCCGGCGCTGCCGGCTTCCAGTCGGCGCGGAGCCTGGCGACGCAGCGCGTTCCCGGCGGCAGCGGCTCGCGGAAGTCGTACAGCCAGACCCGGTCGCTCGACCAGCGACTCGACCCTAGCGGCGTCGCGCCCTCGCAGGTAATCGCAAACGGATCGGGCAGGCGCGGATCGCCGAAAGCGACGACGGCCTGCGAGAACGTGATCGTCACCTGGCGTACCTGCGCGACCTCGCCTTGCGGCGTCGCGGCGACGACGCTGGCGCCGTGTGCGACGCCGGCGAACAGCGCCAGCCCGGCGACCGATAGCGCGGCGATGGCCTTGCTCATGTGCGGACTCCCTCGAAGACCTCGAGCGAGTCTAAGACGCGACGGCCCGCAACCTCGGCCGAACCTAGCGCGAAGCGTGCTGGTCGGCTTCGATCTGCTTTCTCTGTGCCTCGATGTCGCGCAGCCGCGAGTCGATCACCGATGCGTCGATGAAGTCGATCGGGCCGCCGCCGCGCGCCAAGCGCTGCCCGGCGCGCAAGCGGTCGACGGCGCCGAGCAGGTCGCCGAGCGCGTAGCGCGCTTCGGCTTCGGCGCGCAGCGAGCGCAGCGGCGCGCCGAGCCGCGCCCAGGTCTGGCCCAGCGCCCCCCAGGCGAGCGAATCGTCGGGGCGCAGGGCGACCCAGGTCTGCAAATCGGCGGCGCGGGCCTTCAGCACCGCGTTGTCGGGGCTGACGGCAGGCATCGCAGCAAGCGCGATCTGCGCCTCGAGCAGCAGCACCGGCCGCGACCCGTCGTCGGCATAAGGCTTCATCGCCTCGGCGGCACGCGCCGGCGCGCCGCGATCGAGGAGCGACTGCGCCTGCAGCAGGA
>DATMGW010000159.1:0-2394 GCA_035555295.1 Caldimonas sp. | reverse complement strand
CGATTCCTCGGCGCGAATGCGGCGAATCGTGCGCACGGTCTTCTCGTTGGATTCGGCTGCTTGCTTGGCTTCATCCTCGGCGGCGCGCTGCGATTCGCGAATCGCCTCGATGACCGCGGTGCGCGCTTCTTCGACGGCTTCGCGCACTGCTTCGCTGTCGGCGCCGGCGGGCAGCTTGATCTCCACGCTCGGCGAGTCGCCCGCGCTCGCGGCCGATGCCGCAGCAGAGGCGGCAGCGGCCGCAGCCGACGCCGCAGCCGACGCCCCCGCGGCCGGCGGAATCGTCGGCGTGATCCGAACGCCGTACTTGTCGATCGAGATCGTCACGTCGCGACCGCGCGAGTCTTTCTTTTCGATCTTCACCGCTGGCTCATGCCCGGGCGGGGCAGGTGGGGTCGGCGTGATCGTCACTTCTTCCGTGCCGGCCGGGCGGCTGGCAGCGAGGTCGGAAAGAATCGCCGAAGCGATCAGCAGCAGGAGGGAGAGAAGAATGAAGCGCGTCCAGCTGATGCCGACGAGCCAGTTCGCGTAGGTGTGGAAGAGGCGAACAACGTCGTCGCGAAAGTGCTGCCAGCCGTTGCGGGTCGGCGTGGCGGAAGGCGAGGGCGGCGCGGGGGGAGTCGGCATGGTCGGGAACGCGGCAACGGATTGCGGCGCACTCTAGGGGCACGCGCGCCTGCGGCCAAGCGCGTTGCGACAGGGCGTCGGCTCGCACCGACAGTCTGCAGGCTCGCGCGACGGGCTTGCGATCGGCCGCCGCCGGTGCGGCCTCAGCTCGACGGTTGCGTATCGAGCGGCTGAGTCGAGGGCATCGTGTCCTGCGCCTCGAGGTACGCCAGGCGCGAGTCCGCGCCCGCGCCGAGATGCAGCGGCCCGGCTCGCCACTCGGCCATCAGCGCATCCCATTTCGGACGCGCCGCTTCGAGATGGCGCGCCTTGACGTGGCCGTAGCCGCGAATCGTCTCGGGAACGCGCGCGATCTCGACGGCGAGCGCCAGGTTCGCCGGCCCCAGCGTGCGCAGCACCTCTTCGATCGATTCGCGGTACTCGGCGATCATGGCGCGCTCGGTACGCCGCTCCTCGGTCCGGCCGAACGGATCGAGCGGCGTGCCGCGCAAGCCCTTCAGGCGCGCCAGGACGCGAAACGCCTTCAGCATCCACGGCCCGAACGCCTTCTTCTGCAGCTCGCCCAATTCGTTGTGCCTGGCGATCATCGGCGGCGCGAGGTGATAGTGGAGCTGGAAGTCTTCGCCCAGCTTGCCTTCGAACTGCGCCGCCACCTTGTCGAGGAACTTCGTGTCGCTGTGCAGGCGCGCGACTTCGTACTCGTCCTTGTAGGCCATCAGCTTGAAAAGGTAGCGGGCGACGGCTTCGGTGAGCTTGGTGCTCGGCCTCGCGGGCTCCGGCTTGGTCGCCGTGTGCGAGAGCACGAGCTCGGCTTCCTTGGCGCGCACCTTGTCGACGAGGCTCTTGTACTGCGCTGCGTAGCCGGCGTTCTGGTAAGCGGTCAGGAACTCGACGCGCTTGGCGATCAGGTCGTCGACGTTCGTCGAGCGCTTCACCAGCTCGATCACCCGGCCCGCCTTGACGAGCGCCTTCACCGCGTGCGGCTCGGCCGCGGCACGGCGGCCCCATTCGAACGCTGCCTTGTTGTTGTCGACCTGGACGCCGTTCAGCTCGATCGCCCGCATCAGCGCCGCATGGCCGATCGGCACGCGGCCCTGTTGCCAGGCGTAGCCGAGCATCAGCGGGTTGGTATAGATCGAATCGCCGAGCAGCTGCACGGCCAGGGTGTCGGCGTCGAGCTTGCCGACGTGATCGGGACCGGCGGCCTCGAGCACCAGCGATTCGCACTGACCGGCAGGGAACTGCCAGTCGGGGTCGGCGACGAATGCGGCGGTCGGCGTCGCGTGCGTGTTCAGCGCGACGTAGGTGCGTCCGCTGCGCATGACGGCGAGCGTCACCTTGTTCGCGGCGACGATCGGATCGCAGCCGATCACGAGGTCGGCCTCCGCCGTGCCGACCTTGGTCGAGAGGATCGCCTCGGCGCGGTTGGCGATCTGGATGTGGCTCCACGTCGCTCCGCCCTTTTGCGCCAGCCCGGCCGCGTCCTGCGTGACGATGCCTTTGCCTTCCAGATGCGCGGCCATTCCGAGCAGCTGGCCGATCGTGATCACCCCGGTGCCGCCGACGCCGGCGACGACGATCCCCCAGGGCTTCTCGGCGACCGGCAGCACCGGGTCGGCGGGCGCATTCACGCT
Organism: Caldimonas sp.; assembly: GCA_035555295.1. GTDB lineage: Bacteria > Pseudomonadota > Gammaproteobacteria > Burkholderiales > Burkholderiaceae_C > Schlegelella_A. Next base: position 133 of record DATMGW010000159.1, on the reverse strand, counting down.
CGACAGGCGAGGCCGCGCAGCGCTGCCCTTCTTCGCGTTCTTCAACTTGCCGCCCTCGACCGTGACGAAGCTCGGGCAGAAGCCCTTCAGGCACGAGTAGTCCTTGTTGCAGCTGTTCTGGTTGATGCGGCGC
>DATMGW010000158.1:0-5725 GCA_035555295.1 Caldimonas sp. | reverse complement strand
TCGACATCGAAGCTTTCCCCGGTTGATTTTCCAGGCGCGCTACGGCGCTCGAATCCGCAGCCGCATGAACATACGGCCTTCGCGGAGCCGAGTCAATTCCGGTGCGATCTGGGACCCGGGAAGGTAGACTGGATCGACCGCGAGACGCGAGGCCGATCGCCATGAAGAATCGCTGCACGCACCTGCACACGATCGGCACCGTGACGCCGAGCGCGCTCGGCTGCGAGGAGTGCCTCGCGATGGGCGACGAGTGGGTGCACCTGCGCATCTGCCGCACCTGCGGCCACGTCGGCTGCTGCGACGACTCGAAGAACCGGCACGCGACCAAGCACTTCGAGGCGACGCAGCACCCGATCATCGAGTGCTACGACCCGCCCGAAGGTTGGGGCTGGTGTTACGTCGACGAGGTGATCCTCGATCTCTCCGATCGCAAGACGCCGCACAACGGGCCGATCCCGCGCTTCTACTGACGACGCGCGTGCCGCTTCGTCTCCCGTCTCGTCGGCGACGAGATGGAGCGGCCGCTCAATCCTGCGTCATCCCGGTCGCCTTGACGACGCCGGCGAGGCGAGCGCGCTCTTCGTCGATGAACTTCTCGAACGAGGCGCGGGTGCCGCCGATCGGCTCGATGCCCAGATCCTTCAGCCGCCTGACGGTGGCCGGATCCTTCATCGCGGCGTCGATGGCCGCTGCCATCTTGTCGAGGATCGCGGCCGGCGTTCCGCGTGGCGCGTGCACGCCGGCCCAGTGCGCGATGCGTATCTCGGCAAAGCCCTCCTCGGCCGCGGTCGCGAGCTGCGGATAGGCGGAGATGCGCTCGGTCCACGTCGTCGCAAGCGCCTTGAGCTTGCCGCTCCTCAGAAACGGCAGGACGACGATGCTCGCCTCGGAGGTCGCATCGATCTGACCTCCTAGCACCGCGGCGATCGAATCGGCGCCGCTCTTGTAGGGAACGACGTCGAGCTTGGCGCCGTACTTCGTGACGAGCATGCCTTCGACGAAGTGCGGCGTGCTTCCGGTTCCCGCCGTCGAGAAGTGCAACCCGGCGCCCTGCTTCGACGCGGCGACGAATTCCTTCAGGCTGGCGTACGGCGAGCCCGGCGGAACGACGATGACCGAAGGCGCCAGGCCGATCATGGCGACCGGAACGAGGTCGTCGTCCTTGTACGGCGTGCTCTTGCGGATCATGCTGTTCGACAGCACGCCGGCCGAGCTGACGAGGAAGGTGTAGCCGTCGGGCGCGGCCTTGGCAGCGAGGTCGGTGCCGAGCACGGTGCCGGCGCCCGGCCGGTTGTCGATGACGATCGCCTGGCCGAGCGCCCGCGACGCGCCTTCGGCGGCGGCGCGGCCGAGCAGGTCGTTGGCGCCGCCGGCCGAGAAGGGAACGATGAAGTGGATCGGCCGGGCCGGCCACGTCTGCGCCTGCGCGCCCGCGCAAGCGAGCGCGGCGACGAGGCCGAAGGCGAGGCGGGCGCGGTCGACGTTGTTCATGCGGCGGCGCGCCTCAGCCCTTGCGCGAGCGCTGGATCAGCGCGTCCGCCGCGGCGAACGCCTGCGCCACGCCGCCGGCCTGTGCCGGCGAGGTCATGTAGCGGCCCTGGATCGTCAGCGTCGGAACCGAATCGACCTTGTAGTCGGCGACCATCTTCTTCGCCCGCGCGACCGAGGTCGCGACGGAGAACGACTTGAACGCGGCGAGGAACTTCATCGAGTCGCCGCCGTTCTTGGCAACGAACGCGGCGATGTCCTCGGGCTTGTCGAGTCGGAGCTTTTCGACGTGGACCGCGGCGAACACCTTCGCCTGCATCGCGTCGACCAGGCCCATCGTCTCGAGCGCGTAGTAGAGGCGCTGGAAGTTCTCGGCGTTGAAGAGAAAGGGGACGGGAACGCGCTTGAAGGCGACGTCGGCCGGCAGCGTGCGCACCCACGCCTGCAGCGCCGGCTCCACGGCGTTGCAGTGCGGGCAGCCGTAGCTGAAGAACTCGAGCACCTCGACCTTGCCGACCGCCGTGGTCGGCTGCGGTGGATCGATTCGCGTGTAGTCGCGGCCCTCGACCGGCGCCGGGGCTTGCGCGCGCGCGCCGGCGCCCGCGAAAAGGAGCGACGCGCCGGCGCCGGAGGCGATGAGCGCGGAAGAGAAATCACGTCGGTTCATGGAGGAGGGCATTCGTCGGTATCCGGAACGGAGTCGGGTGGGAGAGAAGAGTTCAACGCGCGGCGCGGTTGGCGCGCCGACACGCAGCTGCGATCACAGCGGCTGCACCTTGATGCGCACCGCGGCAGTCGCGTGGCCGCGCTCGCGCAGCCGCTCCTCGAAGCGCGGCGCGAGGTGGCGCAGCTTGGCGGCGACGGCGGCGTTGGCGGCGAGCAGCGACCAGCCGGCCTCGTCGAGCGGGCCCGGGCGCACGCTCGCCGCGAGCCCGGCGGGCAGGAGCGGAACGATCACGGCGTACATCGCGTTCGACTCGCGCAGCCGGTCGGTGAGCCGCGTCAGCGCCTGGCTCGAGCGCATCGCCTCGGCGATGGGCAAGGCGGCTGCGGCGGCGACTGCGGGTTTGCGGCTCACGGCAAAGTCTACCGTGCGGGGGCGAATGTTAAAATTCGCAGTCTTGCGCGCCGTGCCGCGCCTGGCTCTGCCTTGCATTTGCGGCCGGTGGCCGCAACTCCCAGCGAGCTTTCGTTGCCGCGACGTGGCCTCGTGCCGGCTCGGCTGCGGCGCCGCGTGCCTTTGCCCGCACACCTCAACTCCGCATCCGCATGTTGCCCAAGCTTCTCACCTCGATCTTCGGCAGCCGCAACGACCGGCTCCTCAAGCAGTACCGGCAGGTCGTGCTCAAGGTGAACGCGTTCGAGACGGCGCTCGAAGCCCTGAGCGACGACGCGCTGCGCGCCAAGACCGAGGAGCTCAGGAAGCGCGTGGCGGCCGGCGAGACGCTCGACGACCTCTTGCCCGAAGCCTTCGCCGTCGTCCGCGAGGGCAGCAAGCGGACGCTGAAGATGCGCCACTTCGACGTGCAGCTGATCGGCGGGATGGTGCTGCACGCCGGCAAGATCGCCGAGATGCGCACCGGCGAGGGCAAGACGCTGGTGGCGACGCTGCCCGTGTATCTCAATTCGCTCGCCGGCAAGGGCGTGCACGTCGTAACCGTCAACGATTACCTGGCCCGGCGCGACGCCGAGTGGATGGGCCGGCTCTACACCTTCTTGGGCCTCAGCGTCGGCGTGAACACGCCGCAGATGTCGCGCGAGGCCAAGCAGGCGGCGTACGCGGCCGACGTGACCTACGGAACGAACAACGAGTTCGGCTTCGACTACCTGCGCGACAACATGGTCCAGGACACGGCTGACCGCGTCGCCCGGGGCCTGTCGTACGCGATCGTCGACGAGGTCGATTCGATCCTGATCGACGAGGCGCGCACGCCCCTCATCATCAGCGGCCAGGCCGAGGACCACACGGAGATGTACGTCCGCATCAACGCGGTCGTGCCGAAGATGAAGAAGCAGATCGGCGAGCTCGACCTGCGCACGGGCGAAGGCGTGATCGACCCGGGCGACTTCACCGTCGACGAGAAGACGCACCAGGTCTTCCTCACCGAGGAAGGCCACGAGAACACGGAGCGGTTGCTCCGCGAGGCGGGCTTACTGGTCGAGGGCGCGAGCCTGTACGACCCGGCCAACATCACGCTGATGCACCACGTCTACGCGGCGCTGCGCGCGCGCCACCTCTACAACCGCGACCAGCACTACGTCGTCCAGGCAGGCGAAGACGGCAAGCCCGAAGTGATCATCGTCGACGAGTTCACCGGGCGCCTGATGGTCGGGCGACGCTGGAGCGACGGGCTGCACCAGGCTGTCGAGGCCAAGGAAGGCGTGCCGATCCAGAGCGAGAACCAGACGCTCGCCTCGATCACCTTCCAGAACTACTTCCGCATGTACGGCAAGCTTTCGGGCATGACGGGAACGGCCGACACCGAGGCCTACGAGTTCCAGGAGATCTACGGCCTCGAGACCGTCGTCATCCCGCCGAACCTGCCGACCGTCCGCCAGGATGAGCTCGACCTCGTCTACAAGACGAGCCGCGAGAAGTTCGAGGCTGTGATCGAGGACATCCGCGATTGTCACAAGCGCGGCCAGCCGGTGCTCGTCGGCACGACGTCGATCGAGAACTCGGAGCTGATCTCGGGCCTGCTGCACAAGACCAAGCTGCCGCACCAGGTGCTCAACGCCAAGCAGCACGCGATGGAAGCCGGCATCGTCGCCCAGGCCGGCCGGCCCGGAGTGATCACGATCGCCACCAACATGGCCGGCCGCGGCACCGACATCGTGCTCGGCGGCAACGTCGAGAACCAGATCAAGATCATCGACGCCGACGCGTCGATCCCCGACCCGGACAAGGTGGCTCGCGCCAGGCAGCTGCACGCCGAGTGGCAGGGCCTGCACGACAGCGTCAAGGCGCAGGGGGGGCTACGCATCATCGCCACCGAGCGGCACGAATCGCGGCGCATCGACAACCAGATGCGTGGCCGCTCCGGCCGGCAGGGCGACCCGGGCTCGTCGCGCTTCTACCTCTCGCTCGACGATTCGCTGATGCGGATCTTCGCCGGCGATCGCGTCCGCGCGATCATGGAGCGGCTCAAGATGCCCGACGGCGAGGCGATCGAAGCCGGCATCGTCACCCGCTCGATCGAAGGCGCGCAGCGCAAGGTCGAGGCGCGCAACTTCGACATCAGAAAGCAGCTGCTCGAGTACGACGACGTCGCCAACGACCAGCGCAAGGTCATCTACCAGCAGCGCAACGACATCCTCGAAGCCGAGAGTCTCTCCGCGCAGATCGCCAACCTGCGCGCCAGCACGATGGAAGACGTGGTGCGCACCTTCGTTCCCGTCGACAGCGTCGAGGAGCAGTGGGACCTGAAGGGCCTCGAGAAGACGCTGAGCGAGGAGTGGCAGCTCACCGTGTGGCTCGTCGCCGAGCTCGAGAAGAGCAGCGAGATCACCGACCACGACATCGTCGAGAAGGTGAAGACCGCGGCCGACGAGATGTTCAACGCGAAGGTCGATCGCGTCGGCATCGAGCAGTTCACGCCGTTCATGCGGATGATCCTGCTGCAGTCGATCGACCAGCACTGGCGCGAGCACCTGGCCGCGCTCGACTACCTGCGCCAGGGCATCCACCTGCGCGGCTACGCGCAGAAGAACCCGAAGCAGGAATACAAGCGCGAGGCCTTCGAGCTGTTCGCGCAGCTGCTCGACGTCGTGAAGATGGACGTGACGCGCGTGCTGATGTCGGTGCGCATCCAGTCCGAGGAAGAGGTGGCGCGCGCCGCCGAGGCGATCGAGGAGCGTGCCGAGCACATCAGCAACGTCACCTACACGCACCCGAGCGACGACGGCAGCGTCGTCTCCGAGGAAGCGAGCAACGCCATTGCCGCCGAGGCCGCGCTCGGCGCGATCGCCGCAGGGATGACGGCGCGGCGCGTGAACTCGGTGCCCAAGGTCGGGCGCAACGACCCGTGCCCTTGCGGCAGCGGCAAGAAGTACAAGCAGTGCCACGGTAAGCTGGCCTGAACTCCGGGATCGACCCGGCGACTGCTCGATTGCAGTCGGCCTCGCACAGGAGCAATATCGCTCGTGTTGTCGATCGAAGAGGAGTGTCCGATGGCTCCATCAGCTACGCGATCCGCGATCCTGACTCTGGCTGTGTTGGCGCTGGCGACGCCTGCCG
>DATMGW010000157.1:0-4299 GCA_035555295.1 Caldimonas sp. | reverse complement strand
TCGAGGGTCAGGTGGCGGTCTACGCCGGCCTCGTGGCCCGCGTCCGCAAGCTTGTGGCCGAGCTGGGTGCAATCGACACGAAAGACCCCGAGGCGCTGAAACGCATCGAGGCGCTGACCAAACGGGCGAGCGCCGCGGAAGGGAAGATCCTGCGCAACTACGAGCAGCTCAAGAAGCTCCTCGACATGGCGCATCAGAAGGGCAGGGACCCGGCGATCGCCAAGGCGCTGACCGAATGGGCCGGGATGGAGTCGTGGATGACGACGCAGCGCGACGTGCTGCGCATCCGCCTGAAGCAGATGCAGACCTTGCTGGAGCTCGCCAAGAGCTCCGCCGCCGACGGCGACGCGAAGTCGTTCGCCCAGGCGCAGGAGAAGGCCAAGGTGCGCCTCACATGGAAACCGACGCAGCTCGAGGTCGGCGACCACTACATGAAGTTCTGCAACAACTGCAAGGCCGCGCTCGGCAAGGACCTGCAGAGCGAGCTCCAGCGCGACTTCCAGAAGTTCGCGCGCATGGTCACCGAGATGGCCGAGCTGAACGACCGGCTCGACGCGCTGCTCGCGACGATCCAGAAGATGAAGATGCCGGCCGCCACCTCGGCCAAGCTCGACGTCCACAAGGCGGCCGGCGTGCTCGGCGTTGCCGAGGCAAAGCTGAAGAAGGCCTGGGACGGTGCGCAGCCGGGCGCGCCCGAGAAGGCGCTGGACGGCCTGGCGAAGGAGCTGAAGCTGAAGACGACGGGCAAGGAGATGGTCGCGACCCTGCGCAAGGAGAAGCTGCTCGCCTGAGCCGGCCGGAGCCTGGACCTACACCGCACCTCCGGGCTGCTAGCGCAGACGCGCGGGAAAGGCCTTCGAGGCGCCCTGCTGAAAGCAGGAGCGGCAGACGAACGCGACGCCGAAGAACACTCCGCCGCTCTTCTCGCGCAGCCGCTTGCACTTGTTGCAGGTCAGAAGCGGCGATCGGTCCGAGCGGCTGCCCGGCAAGAGCGTGGTGGGGGTCACGGCTCGATATCGGCACGAGCCTCGAGCGGGTGAGCCAACTAGTTCACGAGGCTGCTCCATCGACCGCAACGTTGCACGACATCACGTGTGCCGGCGCGCGCTCGCAGGCCACGCCCACGCCGAGGCGGCAAACATCGACGCCCCGACCAGAAGCGCCAATGCCGCCACGATCAGCGAGCGCTGGAACGCCGCGTGCGCATCGCCGCCGCTGTGCAGCAGCAGGGCCGCGACCAGCGGCGGGCCGAGCGACTGGCCGAGCGCCCAGAGCGTGGTCACGAGGCCCATCGCGCTCGCCGCCGCGTGCGGGCGCAGGCGCCGCGCCTCCTGCAGGGTGAAGAGGGTGATCGCGGTGAACGGGAAACCGAGCATGACGCTGCCGAGAGCGAAGCCCGTCTGCGTCGGCCAGGCGACGCCGAGGCCGATGCCCGCCGCCTGCATCATGTAAGCGGCGGCGAGCAGCCGGCGCCGGTCGATCGGCGCGCGCAGGCGCGACGAGAGCAGTGCGCCGCAGACGATGCCGGCGCCGAAGATCGGCCAGAACAGGTCGATGAGCGGCGAGCCGGCGATCGCCTCGCGGGCGATCACCGGCAGGAAGGTGGCGGTGACGATGTAGCCGAAGCCGGCGACGCCGTAGCCGACGGCGAGCACGCCGACCTCGAAGGAGCCGTGCCGTTCGTGCGCTGTCTCGGGCATGGCAGGCGCAAGCGCCGCCGCGGTCTCGGCGCGCGGCGCCGCTTCGCCCACGGGAACGACCTTGTCCTCGTGCTGGAACACGTTCCACACCGCCGCGCTCAGCATCGCCGCGAGCAGCGCGAACACGATCCACGCCGTGCTCGCGCGCCACTGCCACGCGACCATCGCGCCGCCGAGCAAGCCGCTGGCGACGATGCCCGCGCCGGGCCCGGCGAACATCACGCCGCCGAGCGCCGAAGCGCCGCGCCCTGCGAGCTGCGCCAGGCACCAGGCCGACGACTGCAGGAGCACGTAAGCGCTGACGACGCCGGCGGCGAAGCGCAGGGCGGGCCACGCCGCGGGCCAGGGCAGCGCCATCGCCAGCGTGAGCAGGGTGGTTCCGGCGAGGCCGAGGCGCACGAGCGCCGGGCCGTCGGCCGGGCGGCGGATGCCGAGGCGGCGGCGCAGCCAGGGGTCGACGGTGCAGAGGACGGCACCGATGAGGTAGCCGATGTAGTTCGTGCTCGCGAGCCAGCTCGCCCGCTGCAGGTCGACGACGCCGTCGTGCAGCATCATCGGCATGATCGGCGTGAAGGCGAAGCGGCCGATGCCCATGGCGACGGCGAGGGCGCAGAGGCCGCCGAGGGCGATGCGAAGTGGGGTCAAGCTGTTGAAGCGGAGCGCCGTGGTCGAGGATCGTATGGGAATGTCGAAGCTCTGGGCAGGTGCAAGCGGCTACGCCTTCAAGGAATGGAAGGGGAGCTTTTATCCCGAGAAGATCGCGCCCGAGTCCATGCTGGCGTGGTACGCCGAGCGGCTGCCTGCCGTGGAGATCAACAACACCTTCTATCAGATGCCCAAGGTCGCCGTGCTGGCGCACTGGGTCGAAGCGACTCCCGCGGCCTTCCGCTTCGCCATCAAGGCGTCACGCCGCATCACGCACGATGCGCGGCTCAAGGCCGATGCCGCGGCCGAGTCGGTCGCCTACCTCTACAAGAATCTCGAGACGCTCGGCAGCAAGCGCGGGCCGGTGCTCTTCCAGCTGCCGCCCTTTTTCAAGAAGGACCTGCCTCGCCTGAGCGAGTTCCTGCAGTTGCTGCCCGAAGGCCACCGTGCGGCGTTCGAGTTCCGGAACGACAGCTGGTTCGACGACGAGGTGTACTCCGCACTCCAGGCCGCCGGCGCGGCGCTTTGCCTGTCGGAACGCGAAGACAACGCGCCGCCGCCGCTCGTGGAGACGGCGCCCTGGGGCTATCTGCGGTTACGCCTCGAGAACTACTCGGAGGACGACCTCGCACAATGGGTTCGCCGGCTCGTGGCGACGCATTGGCAGGAGACCCACGTGTACTTCATGCATGAGCCGACCGCACCCGGCTACGCGGCGACGCTGCTGCGCCTGGATGCGGCCTTGAAGCAAGGCGGGTAGGGGCGCTTGAACGACAAGAGTCAAGAGCCTCGTCCGCGAATCGCCGCCGCCGCGCCGCGACCGACGCTGGATCTGGTGATCGACACCAACGTCGTCCTCGACTGGCTCGCCTTTCGTCATCCAGTCGGAACGCCGCTGGGAGAAGCATTGACGTCGAGGCAATACCGATGGCTCCGCACGCGCGCGATGCGCGATGAATTCGCTCATGTGATCGCGCGCGAATCTCTGCGGCGCTGGGCGATCGATGCAGGCGCAGTCCTGACCGTCTTCGATGCGCTCGGGGTGGACGTGGGCAGCCCGCCGCAGCCCGACGCCGCCGAACGTCTGCGATGTGCCGATCCGGACGACCAGCCCTTCGTCGACCTTGCGATCGCTCGACGCGCGCATGCGCTGCTGACGCGTGACCGCGCGGTGCTTCGCCTCGCCTCCCGAGCCCGCCGCTTCGGTGTGTTGATCGCTACGCCGGAAGTGTGGTTGAGGCAACGCTAGACGAACGGCGAAGAGCGCGGCGGCGCAGGCGGCGTGCAGCGCGATCGGCCTTCGCCGAGCGAGCCCATGCGATCAACGAGACGAGATAGGCGACGATCAGGAACGGTGAGGATGCCCGCGCCGAGAAGGGACAGCACCGGTGGCAGCCACTGGAACTTGTCTCGCAGCAACAGCAAGCCCATGGCCCACAGGGAGAGGCACAAGGCGACGTCGATGACGCCGAAGGACCCGACATCCGCGAGGCGTCATCGCAGCAGCACCGCCCGGAGAAGGAGCGCCAGCAAGACCGCGGCCGCGGCGCTGATCTTCATCACTCTCGCTTGCCAACGAATGGGCGCCGCTGAGGTCGCCATCACGGCTAGCTAGCGCCGTGAAAATGGCCGGCATGAGCAGAAACGCCGCCCTCTTCCTGGTGATGTGCCTGGTCTGGGGACTGACGTGGTGGCCGGTCAAGGTCGGAGTGGCGCACGTGCCGCCGATCTTTCTCGCGGCTGCGCGATTCATCCTGGCCGGTGCGCTGATGCTGGCCTGGGCCGGGCGCGATGCGGCGAACGTTCCGCGATCGGCTCGACCGCGCCTCGTCGCGACCGGTTTGCTCGTCAACACCGGCAACTACGCGCTACTGTTCTGGGGCATCGCCCGCGCACCGACGGGCCTTTCGGCCATCGTCAATTTCGCGACGATTCCCGTCTTCTCGCTCCTGGC
>DATMGW010000156.1:0-2210 GCA_035555295.1 Caldimonas sp. | reverse complement strand
GACAAGGCCGGGGCGGGCCAACCCCGCCACAGCGATAACGGTTTGCTGTTCAGGTTCCAATCTATTGAAGACCTGTAAGACAAATTCCCGCAAACCAATCAACGCGGCTCTACCGACTGTGCTCCGAACGGCGTTGATTTACATAGGGAGCAGGGCCAGTCTATCAACGCGGACGAATACGGGCAAACACTATTTTTTGCGCATTCGTAATGCGAAGGTCGGGAGTTCGACTCTTCTCGCCGGCACCAGTGAAACAGAGCCTCGCAGCGATCCAAGGGCCCTTGGCGATTCTGTTGGTCAGCGGCCGCTGATCCGGGCCACGAGCGCTTCGGTCCGGGCCGAGGGCTTGAGCCCGAGAACGATCGACAACAACTCGCGGCAGCGGCGAAAGGCGTTGAGCGCCTGTGCGCTTTCGCCGCGCGCGATGTGGCATTCGATGAGCCGCTGGTAGATCTCCTCGGCTAGGTTGTCCTGCTCCAGCGCGGCGCGATACAGCGCGATCGCCGCCTCCGGCCGGCCGGTGCGCTCGGCCCGCTGCCCGAGCAGGACGACCGAGCGGACGAAGCGTTCGCGCCACCGGTCCTGCACGGCGATGGCCCAGGCCGGCACTTCCGCTGCGCCGAGAAAGTGGCCGCGGTACAGCGCGAAGAGCTGCAGCCTGCGCCGCTCGAGCTCGCCGTCGGCGACATGCTGCGCGCCGCCGCCGAGCAGGAGCGATTCGACGCGATCGCAGACGTGCTCGAACGCCCAGGTGTCAATCCACACGGCGTCCTCGTCGAAGGAGATCTGGCCATCGCGCACGGCCAGCAGGTCGGCGCCGAGCAGCGCACGGGCGCGGTGCAGCATCGCTTTCAGCGCGTCGCGGCCCTCGTCGCCCTCGGCGTCGGGCCACAGGGTCGACGCGACGCGCCCGGTGTCGACCTGACGGCCGCCGAGAGCGGTGACGAGGCGCAGCACGTCGAGCATGCGCTTCGGCGCCTTGCGCCCGAAGCGAAAGGGCTCGCCGTCGCGTTCGATGGCGAAGCCACCGAAACTGCGCACGCGCAGCGCCCAGGGCCATTGCACGACGCCGCGATCGGGACAGGCGAGCGAGCGCAGCGCGATGACCTTGCGCGCATACGCCGCATCGGCGTCGAGGTCGAGCGCGGCGGCGCACAGTTGCGCGGCCAGGCGCGGCAGCGCGCGGAAGAAATGCGGCAGCTCGATGCCGCGCGCCTGCGCGAATCCGGCGATCAGCTCGGCGCGCGCCTCGTCATGCGACCCTTCGCGCAGGTGGCGAAGCGCGTGCGTCAGGTGCACGTGGCAGAAGCACGGCGTCGCCTGCGCGCCCCGTGAAAGGTCGCCGGCCTTGTTGAACGAGGCCGCGGCTTCCTGGTACTGCTCGAGCGCGGCGAGCACGAAGCCCTTCTGCATGATCGCCGCGGTCGTGTGCTCCGGCGGGGCGGCCGCCTCGACCTGCTTGCGCAGGACGATCTCGATATGCGCGCGCGCTTCGTCCGGATCACCGATGAGCAGCGAGTGGCGCGAGCTCAGGTAGTGGTACAGCCCGTAGTCGTTCGGGTGCGCCGGATCCAGCAGGCGATGCGCCGAATCGAGACTTGCGCGCCCCGTCGCGGCGTCGCCCTGGCCCAGCGCTAGCGCTGCGCGCAGCATGTGGGTGCGCGCCAGCAGCGTTCGCGCGCCGGCCGCTTGTCCGTAGCGCTCGGCGTTGTCGAGCTCCGTGCGCAGGCGCGGCGCCCAGCTCGCGTCGTAGTAGCGTGATTCGGCAACGAACAGGTGCCAGAGCGCGCGGCTGTACGCGCCGTCGGTCATCGACCGTGCGACTCCGTCGCCGACCTGATAGAAGTCTTCGGTCCGCACCCGGTCGAGCGCGAGACCGAGCATCTGCAATGCCGACGTCGCCGCGCGCAGGCGGATCTGCGGATCGAGGTCGAGGGCGAGCGCGACGAACACCTGCTCGATGTCGCCCGAGACCGCATCGTCGATGGCCTCGCGCCGCTCGGCGGCCAAGAGCACGCGCGCGCCGATCCGGAACAGTCCCAACGGGCTTTTCGGGTCGACGCCGGCCATCGTCGCGACGCGTTCGGCCCGCGCCTCGAAGCCGTGATAGGCCTGATTGTCGAGCATCGCGCACTGCATCAGACCGCAGGCGACGCATTCGAGTCCGTCCGCATCGGCCTCCGCAACGAACAGCGCCTCCGCGGCCAGCC
>DATMGW010000155.1:0-3144 GCA_035555295.1 Caldimonas sp. | reverse complement strand
ATCCCATGCAGTGGTGGGGCGCCCTGACCGGCCAGTTCGCCGAGCTCGCGACGGCGGCGATGAAGGACAGCGCCACCGACGCTGCCAAATCGCTCGCCGGCAACGTGCTGAAGCAGTCGATCGACGGCGCAACGGCCACCTTGCGGAAGGCTGCCGCCGCGCCGGGCAAGATGGCCGGTGCCGCCGGTGCCGCGGCGGTCGACGCCGCCGGCAAGACCTTCGCCCGGCCGAAGCCCGGCCGCAAGCGCGGCTCGGCCAAGCGCACGGCCTGATCCCGCTGCGATGAACGCCGCCGCGCCCGGCGCTGCGCTCGCTGCCGCCGCCACGCCGACCGCTGCGGAGCGGCGGCGCCGTCAATTTGAGGTGGTCGCCGCGCTCGGCGCCGCGCTGCCCGCCCATGCGCTGCTCTGGCAGGGCGAGGACACGATCCCGTACGAGTGCGACGGCCTCACGGCGTACCGCGAGCAGCCGCTGGTGGTCGCCTTGCCGGAGACCGAGGCCGAGGTCGCCGCCGTCCTCGTCATCTGCCACCGGCTCGGCGTGCCCGTCGTGGCGCGCGGCGCGGGCACGGGGCTCTCGGGTGGCGCCTTGCCGAACGCGCTCGGCGTGACGCTCAGCCTAGCGAAGTTCAACCGCATCGTCGCCGTCGACGCGCGCGCCCGGACGGCCACAGTGCAATGCGGTGTCCGCAACCTCGCCATCAGCGAGGCGGCCGCGCCCCTGGGCCTGTTCTACGCGCCCGACCCGAGCAGCCAGATCGCCTGCACGATCGGCGGCAACGTCGCCGAGAACTCGGGCGGAGTGCACTGCCTCCAGTACGGCCTCACCCTGCACAACGTGCTCGCGGTGCGCGGCTTCACGGCCGAAGGCGAGCCGGTCGAGTTCGGCAGCGGCGCGCTCGACGCGCCGGGGCTCGACCTGCTCGCCGTCGTCGTCGGCAGCGAAGGCATGCTGGCCGTCATCGTCGAGGTGACGGTCAAGCTGCTGCCGAAGGCGCAGGCGGCACGCTGCATCGTCGCCAGCTTCGACGACATCAGGAAGGCCGGCGACGCGGTCGCCGCCATCATCGGCGCCGGCATCATCCCGGCCGGCCTCGAGATGATGGACAGGCCCATGACCGCCGCCGTCGAGGCCTTCGTCCACGCCGGCTACGACCTCGACGCCGCCGCCATCCTTCTCTGCGAAAGCGACGGCACGGCCGCCGAGGTCGAGCACGAGACCGGCCGCATGATCGAGGTGCTGCGCGCGGCGGGCGCGACGCGCCTCGAGACGAGCACGAACGAGGCACAGCGCCTGAAGTTCTGGAGCGGGCGCAAGAACGCGTTCCCGGCCAGCGGCCGGATCAGCCCAGACTACATGTGCATGGATTCGACGATCCCGCGCAAGTGCCTCGCCGACATGCTGCTCGCCATCGCCGCCATGGAGAAGACCTACGGCCTGCGCTGCGTCAACGTCTTCCACGCCGGCGACGGCAACCTGCATCCGCTCATCCTGTTCGACGCCAACGTCGACGACGAGCTGCAGCGGGCCGAGCTCTTCGGCGCGGAGATCCTCGAGAAGAGCGTCGCCTTCGGCGGCACGGTCACCGGCGAGCACGGCGTCGGCGTCGAGAAGCTTTCCTCCATGTGCGTGCAGTTCTCGCCGGCCGAGCGCGAGCAGATGCTCGCCCTCAAGCGCGCCTTCGACCCGGCCGGGCTGCTCAATCCGGGCAAGGTGATCCCGTCGCTCGTCCGCTGCGCCGAGTACGGGAAGATGCACGTCAAGCGCGGCCTCGTCGCGTTTGCCGATCTGCCGCGGTTTTGATTTCAACGACCTCGGGCCTGGCCGCGCTCGCCGAGCGCATCCGCGATGCCGCCGCATCGCGGCGGGCCCTGCGCATCCGCGGCGGCGGCAGCAAGGACTTCTACGGCGAGGAGCCGAGCGGCGAGCTGGTCGACACGCGCGTCCTCGACGGCGCCGCCGAGCACGAGCCGACCGAGCTTGTCGTCACCGCGCCGGCCGGCATGAGTGTCGCGGCGCTCGAGGCGCAGCTCGCCGAGCGCGGCCAGTGCCTGGCGTTCGAGCCGCCGCACTTCACGCCAGGATCGACCGTCGGCGGCATGATCGCGGCCGGCCTGTCGGGGCCGGCTCGAGCGCACGCCGGGTCGCTGCGCGATCACCTCCTGGGCGTCTCGCTGCTCTCGGGCAGCGGCGAGCTGATGCACTTCGGCGGGCGCGTCATCAAGAACGTCGCCGGCTACGACGTCTCGCGCCTGGTCGCCGGATCGATGGGAATCCTGGGCGTGATCGTCCAGGCATCGCTGAAGGTCCTGCCCAAAGCCGAGGCCGAGGCGACGCTTCGTTTCGACATGAAGCCGGGCGAAGCGCTGGCCGCGCTCCATTCCTGGGGCACCCTGCCCTTGCCGCTCGACGCCAGCGCGTGGTGGAACGGCAACCTCGTCGTTCGCCTGCGCGGCTCGGCCGCGGCGGTCGACGCGGCGAGCGCGCAGCTCGGCGGCGACGCGATCGCCGCGGCCGCAGCCGGCCCGTTCTGGCAGGGCCTGCGCGACCACAGCGATCCGTTCTTCGACGCCGCGAACGAAGCCATCGAGCACCAGGACGCGGCGCTGTGGCGGCTGTCGCTGCCGCAGACGGCGCCGCTTCTGGCGCTCGCCGGCGACGAGCTGATCGAGTGGCACGGCGGGCAGCGCTGGCTCGCGACCTCGCTGCCGGCAGCGCTCGTCCGCGATGCGGCCAGCGCCGCCGGCGGACACGCGACGCTCTTTCGCGGCCGCGACAAGTCGGCCGGCGCCTTCGCGCCCCTTCCAGCGCCGCTGCGCCTCATCCACGAGCGGCTCAAGCGTGCCTTCGACCCGGTCGGCATCCTCAATCCGGGCCGGCTTTATCGAGGCCTCTAGAGAGCGCGACTAGCCATGCAGACCGCGATCGCCCCCCAATTCGCAGGCACGGCCGACGGCATCGAGGCCGAGTCGATCCTGCGAAAGTGCGTGCACTGCGGCTTCTGCACTGCGACCTGCCCGACCTACCAGCTCCTCGGCGACGAACTCGACGGGCCGCGCGGCCGCATCTACCTGATGAAGCAGGTGCTCGAGGGGCACGCGCCGACACGCTCGACGCAGCTCCATCTCGACCGCTGCCTGACCT
>DATMGW010000154.1:0-2546 GCA_035555295.1 Caldimonas sp. | reverse complement strand
TTCGCGAAGGCGAGGCGAGCCAGGCGGCTCGGCCGCGCCGATTCGCTGATCAGGCGGTTGATGACGGCGACTGCCATTTCCGACGCGGGCAGCACCATCAAGGCGCCGGCAAGCAGGGTCAGCCAGGGAACCGCGGCATCGGGCGGCAGCACGGCGCTGTGGCGCAGGATCATCCAGGCGACGATCCCCCCGGTCGCAGCCGCGAGCGCCGCGAGGTAGGTGGGAAGGGCGATCCGGCGGAGCAGCCACAGTCGCCGCAGCGGATCCTGGCCCGGCATGCCGAGCGCGGCGAGCAGCTCGCCCTGCCCGGCGCCGCGCAGCCAGTAGCCGGCCACGCCTTTCGAGTCGTCGTCCCCGCCGGCATCGTCGGCGCTGCGATGCATCAGGCCGAGCAGCGTCTCGGCGACGATTCGTTCGCTCTTGCCGCTCTTCTTGGCCAGCTTTTCGATCGCGTGCAGCGTCTGGTCGCGCGTGTCGTCGCGTTCGGCGGCGAAGGCGGGCGAGCTCAGCATCAGCTGCGTCAGCACGCTCGTCTGCGCGACGATGTCGGCCCAGTCGGCGTCGCCGATCGAGCGCAGCGAGGTGATCGCGTTGCTGACGCTTAGGTTGTCGGCGGCCTGCGCCGCCGGCAGGCGGGTCTGGATCTCGGCCAGGTGCGGCGCGGCCTGGTGCAGCCACTCGATGCCTGCGCTCTCGGTGCTCGAGCGCGGCTCCTGCAGCCGCTGCGCCATCTGGGCGAGAAAGGGCTCGCCGACCCCGCGCCGGTTGAGCATCGCCAGCAGAGCCTCGAGGAGGGCCGGCGGGAATCGCTCGATGTCGTCGCAACACAGGTTGGCAACTTCGCGCGCCGCCTTGTTCGCCGCGACCCGCTCGGCGAGCCGGCGCAGGTTCTCGATGAGGACGACGCGCAAGGTCGTCGGCAAGGCCCACAGCTCGCCCAGGGTGAGCTCGCGCGCCTGCTCGTAAGCCTTCAGGAAGTGGACGAGCAAGTCCTCGTTGAAGGCGCTGTCGGTGTGGGCGACGAACGCCCAGGCGACGCCGTAGATGCGCGGCAGGCCGACGAGCGGTTCGGCCTGCAGCACCGGCAGGTCGCGGAAGTAGCGGCGCGGCAGGCCGTCGTGGATTTCGCGCAGCTGCGCTTCGATGAGGTGGAAGTTGTCGAGCAGCCATTCGGCCGCCGGACTCACGTCGTAGCCGGTCTTGGCCTGCCAGCCGATGTAGTGATGCGCCTCGCGCAGGATCCGGACGTTGTCGCGCAAACGCGGAAAGAAGGCCGCCGAGCCCGAAGGCGCGAAACGCGCCGCGTGCGTTTCGCCGAGGCTGATGCCGTGCTGCGCGAACCGCTCCGGCCCGAAGATCTCCGAGCGATTGGGCCGCTCGAGGGGGCCGCGCGCAGGATCGAGGATGTGGCCCAGTGCCGCCGGTGCCTCGGGCACCAGCCGCAGCAGTTCGGGCACGGCCATGGCTCGCTCAGACGACGAGCGCGACCACTCCGAAGACGATTCCGATCGCGACCAGCGTGGTCACGAAGCGAGGGGCGATGAAGCCGTGCAAGGTGTCGGCGGCGCAGCGCAGGCCGAACATGCGGCCCCGCGATACGTTGCAACGATCGACGTGTGAGCCGAGGGCCGACAACTCCATAGGCGAGGTGTCGGCCGAGCCGTCGACCGCCGCGGTCGCCCAGAAGGGTTCCCAGCGCGAGTGGAGGGCAGCGGGGCCGGCGGCTTGCGGAGTCATGGGGCGAAGCGACATCGAGGAGAGGTTACGGGACCGGTGCGATGCAGTATGTCGGTTCGGCGCCGCGGCCGCTGTAGGATATGTCTGATAGCAAGTAGCGAGCCACGCCGCCTGGCGCCGCCGAGACGCAGAGCAAAAAAGAAACGCGCCGAAGCGCGTTTCAAAGACCCCACGGAGGGAGACCGGCCGGTTGACCGCGCGGGAGGCGGGCCGGCAAGGGGCCGTTGGGAGGTAATCGATCAGGGCGGAGCGGGCTCCTGTGGTGGCGCGCTCGCGGCCTCGCCGCGCGCCGGCCTGGGTGGCAACAGCGAGGTGAGCATCTGCAGCCACGATTCGATCGGCATGCGCTTGAGCCCATGCGAGACGAGTTGCGGCACGAGGCCGACGAAGAGGGCTGGCCGCAGCATCCAGCGCCACGGCTTGGACACGACCAGGAGCGCGCCGACGACGAGCGAGCCGACGATCAGCGCGTAGGGATTCCGGCGCGCCACCGGCAGCACCAAGGCGCGTGCCGCTTCCTCGGCAACGATTCCCGCCGCGTGCAAGGGATGTTGCTCCCACCAGTCGGCGAGGCTCTCGAGGATGAGCGCGGCGCCGGGCAAGGCCTTGATCCGGTCGATGAGCTGGCCCTTCAGGTCGCCGAGGCCGTCGAACATCGAGGGACGCGGCGTCGGGTGTGCAATCTCGAGCATTGCGGCGCGCAGGCGCTGGCGCGACGCCGCCAGGCGCTCGGTCGCAGAAAGCGCCGGCGTGGCAGCCGCCCCGGCCGTCGCGGTGCGCTCGCTCGGCGCAGGGTAGCGCGTGGCAGG
>DATMGW010000153.1:0-14279 GCA_035555295.1 Caldimonas sp. | reverse complement strand
CGGTGACGCCATGCATGATGAGACCGAGTCGCTGCGTGCTCATGGAACCCCTTTCGTCATCGGGCCTGGGATTCGATAATTCACCAAAAGGTGAATTGTGGCATCGGTATAAACCTGTCATGGACGAGCAAACGCTGGCCGCCTACGACGCCGCAAGTCCGCAGTTCGCCCGCGACTGGCGCGGCCAACCCGCTCCGACCGATCTCTACGAACTGCTGGTTGCGCACTTCCGTCCCGGCCCGACCGTCGACATCGGCTGCGGCACGGGTCGCGATACGGCGTGGCTGGCCGCGAACGGCTACGCGGCGAGCGGCTACGACGCTTCCGAAGGCCTGCTGCGGCAAGCCCGGGAGTCCTACCCGGCGATCCGCTTCGGGCTCGCGGTCCTGCCCGAGCTGAACGATCTTGTGGCCGGCGCGAACGAGAACGTGCTGTGCGAGACCGTCATCATGCATCTCGATCCGTCCGTCGTCGGCGCGGCGACGCGACGGCTGCTTGCCCTGCTGCGCCCCTCGGGTACCCTGTTCCTGAGCTGGCGCGTCACCGAAGGGGAATCGATGCGCGACCCAAGCGGTCGCCTGTATGCCGCCTTCGACAAGCGGCTGGTCACCGGCGAGCTGGCGGCGGGCGACACGATCCTTCTCGACCAGGAGAGCGTCAACCTGTCGTCGGGCAAGAAGGTGCACCGACTCATCGTGCGGCGGAGCATCGCCGCGCCCTGATTCGCGACCCCGCCGCGCCGTCAGGCGGGCGGCTCGGTGAGCGCGGCGATCGCGGCGTCGATGCCGTGCCGGCCGATTGCGATCTGCTGCACCTGCATCGCGGCTTCGACTCCGGCGAGGCAGCCGAGGATCATCGCTTCGTTCATGTCGCCCAGGTGGCCGATGCGAAAGACGCGCCCGCTCAGCGGCCCGAGGCCGCCGGCGATGGCGACCTGGAAGCGCTCGCGCGCGACCGTGCGCAGCGCCTCCGGGTCGATTCCCGACTCGACCTCGACCGCCGTCACCGAGACCGAGCGCGCCGACGCCGGTTTCGTGAACAGGCGCAGTGCGCCGCTCTCGCCCCAGCCGTTGACGGCCGCGTGCACGGCCCGGGTCAGGCGCGCGTGGCGCGCGTGCACGTTGGCGAGGCCTTCGGCCGCGATCAGGCCGAGCGCCGCCTCGAGCCCGGCCATGTGCGCCAGCGGCGGCGTGCCGCAGAACTTGCGGTACGACTGGCTGCCGCGGCGCCGCTCCCAATCCCAGTAGAAGCGAGGCGTGGGATTGCGCCGCGCCGCCACCATCGCCCTCTCGTCGGCCGCGACGAAGGCCAGGCCCGGGTGCACCATCAGGCCCTTCTGCGACGCGCCCATCGCCACGTTCACGCCCAGCTCGTCCATCGCGAACGGCGCCGCGCCGAGCGAAGCGACGACGTCGACGACGAACAGCGCCGGATGCGCGGCGGCGTCGATGGCGCCGCGCAGCGCCGCCAGATCGCAGGTCGTTCCGCTCGCCGTGTCGGTGTGGACGACGAAGACGGCGCCGATGCGGTGCTCGGTGTCGTCGCGCAGCGCCACTTCCACCGCGGCGGGGTCGATCGGAAATCCTTCGGCGTAAGGCGTGCGCAGTGCCTTCCCGCCGAACGCTTCGACCTGTTCGGCCCAGTTGTCCGAGAAGTGCCCGGTGCCCGGGACCAGGATCGACGTCCCCGGTGCGACCAGGTTGGCGATCACGGCTTCCCATCCGCCGTGGCCGTTGGCGGCGTAGAAGAAGACCTCGGCGCGTTCGGTCTGCAGCAGCTCCTTCATTCCCGACTCGCAGGCGGAGATCATGAGGTGCAGGCGCGGGTCGGCCAGGTCGGTCGGCTGGCGCGCCATCGCGTTGACGACTTCGTCGGGAACGCGGGTCGGGCCCGGCGAATGGAGCAGGCGCAGGCCGGGGATGCGGATCGGTGAGCTCATGCGTGACGATGGTAGCGGCGCCCGGAACGCGAGCGTTCGGCGCGTCGCGCGAACCGGCTGGCGCGGCTGCTCGGTACAGTTGGCGGAGCAGCGCACGCGATCCCCCCACCCTATGCACCCCTCGGCCGTCGCCATCCTCGCCCACCTGCACGTCGTCGACGCCGAGCGGCAGCGCCGATCGGCCGACCCCGCCCTCGGCGCCAAGGTCGTCGCGCTGAAGGCCTTCCAGCAACGGCGCTTTACGCACACCTATGCGGACCTGCTCGCCAGCGCGCGCTACGGCGCGGCGGCGCGCTTCTTCCTCGAGGAGCTGTACGGCCCCGGCGACTTCACTCGGCGCGACGCGCAGTTCGCTCGCGTCGTCCCGGGAATGACGCGGTTCTTTCCGAACGAAATCGTCGCGACGGTCGCGACGCTGGGCGAGCTGCACGCCTTGTCCGAGACCTTCGATACGGAACTCGGCGCGCTGCTAGCAGACGCACGGGTCACCGCCGCAGATTACATCCGGGTCTGGCAGCAGGCCGGCCGGCCCTCCGACCGCGAGCGCCAGATCGCGCTGACGCTGAGGATCGCGACCGACCTGGACCGGCTGACGCGCAAGCCCTTCCTGCGGCAAAGCCTGCGCCTGATGCGTGGGCCCGCGCGCGCTGCCGGCCTGACCGAGCTGCAGCGCTTTCTCGAGAGCGGTTTCGACACGTTCCAGGAGATGAACGGTGCGAAGGAGTTCATCGATCTCGTCGGCAAGCGCGAGCGCGCGCTGGCCGCTGCGTTGTTTGCCGCGGGCTCGAACGACACATCGATGCAACAAGCTCTCACGAGCCTGCCCTGACGTCACGCTACACCCGCTCTTCGTCGCCGCATTGACCTGGATCAGCGAAGCGTGACCGGACGTGGTCTAAAAGAAGCCACGACAGAGTTTCGCATTCGCGACGCACAGGAGATCGAGATGGACCGCATTTGGCTGGATCACTACCCCCCGGACACCCCGGGCGAAATCAACCTGAACGAGTTCGCCTCGCTCAAGGACGTGCTGGAGCAGAGCTGCCGGCGCTTCGCCGACCTGCCCGCGTACACGAACATGGGAGCGACGCTCAGCTACGCCGAGCTCGACCGCTCGAGCCGCGACTTCGCCGCCTACCTGCAGCAGTCGCTGCACCTGAAGAAGGGCGACCGGGTGGCGATCATGATGCCCAACCTGCTGCAGTACCCGGTCGTGCTGTTCGGCGTGCTGCGCGCCGGCCTCGTCGTCGTCAACGTCAATCCGCAATACACGGCGCCCGAGCTCGAGCACCAGCTCGTCGACTCGGGCGCGCTGGTCGTCGTCGTGCTCGAGAACTTCGCGCACACGCTGCAGGAGGTCCTCGAGCGCCATCCGGCGATCAAGCCGGTCGTCATCACGACCGAGATCGGCGACATGTTCCCGGTCGTCAAGGAGCTGCTCACCAACGCGATCGTCAAGTACGTGAAGAAGATGGTGCCGGCCTGGAAGATCGCCGAGGCGATCGAGTTCAACGCCGTCCTGCGCGCTGGACGCGCGCAGCGCCTCGACGACGTGCCGCTCGGCCACGACGACGTGGCCTTTCTCCAGTACACCGGCGGCACGACCGGGGTGGCCAAGGGCGCGATGCTGACGCACGGCAACATGGTCGCCAACCTGCAGCAGGTGACGGCATGGATCGCGCGCGATCTGCTCGACGGCAAGGAGGTATTCGCCTGCCCGCTGCCGCTCTATCACGTCTACGCGCTGACCTCGAACCTGGTGTTCATGAAGAAGGGCGCGCACATCGTGCTGATCACCGACCCGAGGAACCTGCACGCGCTCGTCAACGACCTCAACAAGCACCACTTCACGGCGATCATCGGCGTCAACACGCTGTACCGGGCCCTGCTCGACGCACCCGAATTCGCGCAGCTCGACACCAGCCACCTGAAGATGGCGAGCGCTGGCGGCATGGCGGTGCAGCGCGTCGTCGCCGAGCGTTGGAAGAAGGCGACCGGCGTTCCCATCGTCGAAGGCTATGGCCTGACCGAGACCGCTCCGGTGGTCATCTCGAACCGGCTCGACATCGAGGACTGGACGGGGACGATCGGCGTCCCGATCCCGTCGACGCTGGCTGTCATCCTCGACGAAGCGGACAACGAGCTCGCTGTCGGCGAGGTCGGCGAGATCTGCGTGCGCGGCCCGCAGGTCATGCCGGGCTACTGGAACCGGCCCGGAGAAACCGAGCACGTGTTCACCGAGGCGGGGTGGCTGCGCACCGGCGACATGGGCTTCATGGACGCGCGCGGCTACTTCAGGATCACCGACCGCAAGAAGGACATGATCATCGTCTCGGGCTTCAAGGTCTTCCCGAACCAGATCGAAGACGCCGTCGCGCTGCATCCGGGCGTCGCCGAGGTTGCGGCAATCGGCGCGGCGGACGACAAGTCGGGCGAGGTCGTCAAGATCGTCGTCGTGAAGAAGGATCCGGCGCTGACCGCCGAGGTCTTGCTGGAGCATTGCCGGCAACACCTGACCGGCTACAAGGTGCCGCGGATCGTCGAGTTCCGCACCGAGCCGCTGCCGAAGACCAACCTGGGCAAGATCCTGCGCCGGCAGCTGCGCGACGCGCCGGCGCCGGCGCCGGCGAGTGCCGATTCGACGACACCCGTCCCCTCCGTGCCCTGAGCGGCAGCCATCGCGGGGGCAGGCGATGAGCCGCGCCGCGCCGCCGCGCAGCCCGCACCTGCGCGGCGCGGTGCGCCTGGCGACCGACGCCACCGCCGGGCTGACCGACCTGGTCGAGGCGATGCACGAGCGCATCGCCCGCGTTCCCGGCGTCGGCGGCGCGGCGCCCGATGGGCGCGTCGGCGGGATCAGCGGTCTGGTCTACAAGACGATCCGCGGCGTCACGCGGGTCGTCGGCGGCAGCATCGATGCACTGCTCGGACTGCTCGCCCCCGCGCTCGGCGCGGGCGAGCCGAGCTTGGAGCGCGAGGCGATCGTCGCCGCGCTGAACGGTGTCCTCGGCGACTATCTCGCCGCCAGCGCCAACCCGCTGGCGACGACGATGGCGTTTCGCCGCGACGGCCGGCCGTTTCGCCTGGAGACTGCGGCGCTGGCGGCGCGGCTGCCGCGCGCCGGCGGGCGCGTCCTCGTGCTGCTGCACGGCCTGTGCATGGGCGACCTGCAATGGACGCGCGCGGGGCACGACCACGGCGCGGCGCTCGCGCGCGACTTCGGCTACACGCCGGTCTACCTCCAGTACAATAGCGGCCTGCACGTCTCGATCAACGGGCACGCGCTGGCGAGCCGGCTCGAGCTGCTTTACGAGCACTGGCCGCATCCGGTCGAGCGGCTCGTTCTCCTCGCGCACAGCATGGGCGGCCTGCTCGCCCGCAGCGCCATCCACTACGGCAGGCAGGCCGGGCATCGATGGGCGTCGCGAGTCGACGACCTCGTGTTCCTCGGCACGCCGCAACACGGCGCGCCGCTCGAGCGGGCCGGCCACTGGATCGATGTCGTGCTCGGAGCGACGCCTTACGCCGCGCCGTTCGCGCGCCTGGGCAAGGCGCGCAGCGCCGGCGTCACCGACTTGCGCCACGGCAATCTTCTCGACGAGGACTGGGTCGGCATCGACCGCTTCGCGCTGAGCGACGATCGCCGCCGGCACCTTCTCCTGCCCGAGTCGGTGCGTTGCTACGCGGCGGCGGCGAGTCTGAGCAAGGCCGCGGAGGGCGCGCCCGGCCGCCGCCTCGGCGACGGGCTCGTTCCGCTCGACAGCGCCCTGGGTCGGCACGCCGATCCGGCGCGCGCGCTGGCCTTCGCAGAAGACCGGCAGTGGATCGGCTACGGCATGGGCCACCTCGACCTGCTCGCGCGCCCCGAGGTGTACGCGCAGCTGCGCCGCTGGCTCGGCTGAGCCTGGCCCGCGGCCGCGCGCCCGGCGCGATCTTCAGGTCACGACGCGGGTCTTCCCCGACTTTCCTGTGCGGCTCCGCTCACTTGCCGATCGGCGGTAGCGGTATCGCTCCCGTGAAGACGTATGCCTGCAGCATGGCGATCAGGCCGATCACCGCGGCTCCGGCGATCGAGTGCCAGAACACGGTCCTGAAGATCGGCCCCAATGCGAACGAGCGCTCCTTCGGATCGTCGTAGCAGGCTGCGCAAGCGACCATGATCGACTGGGCGTCGATCATCTTGCCCATGACGCCGCCGGTCGAGTTGGTGGCCACGACCAGGATCGGATTGAGGTTCAGCTGCTGCGCGGTGATGCGTTGCAGGCTGCCGAACAGCGCGTTGGATGCCGTGTCGGAGCCGGTCAGAAAGACGCCGAGCCATCCGAGGTACGCGGCGAAGAACGGGTAGAAGAAGCCGGCGCCGGTGAACGCCAGACCCAGGACGGCGTCGGTGCCCGAGTAGCGGGTCAGGAAACCGAGGCCCAGCACCTGGGCGATGACGAGCACCGGGATCTTCATGCGTTGCAGGGTCCGCATGAACGCATCCTTCCACTGCGCGGCGCCCAGCCTGAGGACGAGCCCTGAAAGAATCGCTGCCACGAAAACGCCCGTGCCCGCCGCGGAGATCCAGTTGATCGCGAACCGGGCTGCTTCCGGCTTCGCGTTGACCGACGCCACGGGCGGCATCCGCTGGACCAGGTTGTGCAGCGACGGCATGTCCCAGACGGGCAGCGACAGCGTGCCGGCGAAGTTCGAGCCGAGCAGCGTCGTCGAGAACGTGATCCCCGAGAACAGGTTGTTGAGGTACTTCTTGAAATCGGGAACGCCCCACAGCGCGCAGCAGGCGATGAGGATCACCCAGGGCAGCCACGCATAGGCGGTCTGCGCGGCGGTGTACTTGTACGTCCACTCGCTGCGGTCGGTCGTCGCCGCGGCGGTCAGCTTGCCGGCCTTCACCGCCGCCTCGCGCTCGGACCTGAGCAGAAAGCGCGTCTTCGGGTGCCAGACGAAGCGCAGGAACAGCGCCGTGCAGATCACCGAGAAGACGCCCGACACGACGTCGGTCATCAGGTGGAGCTCGTTCGTCCCGGACGCGTACCACTGCATCAGCGCGAACGACAGGCCGGCGCACACGGTCGCCGGCCAGACCTCGAAGATCTCCTTCCAGGTCCCGCCTTCCATCTTCACGAACGTCGCGACCAGCCAGAACGGCACCAGCACGGAGACGAACGGCAGCTGGTGGCCGGCCATCGTCGACAGCGTGACCTGGTCGAGGCCGCTGACGGCCGCCAGGGTGACGATCGGCGTACCGATCGCGCCCCAGGCGACCGGCGCCGTATTGGCGAGCAGGTTCAACACGGCCGCCTGGAACGGCTTGAAGCCGAGGCCCACCATCACGGCGCCGGCGATGGCAACCGGCGTGCCGAAACCGGACGTGCCCTCGATGATCGCGCCGAACGAGAAGGCGATCAGCACGCACTGCAGCCGCCGGTCGAACGAGATATGAACGATCGACTCTTTCACGATCTCGAACTGGCCGGACACGACGCTCATCGTGTACAGGAACATCGCGGCCAGCACGATCCAGATGATGCCCAGGAACCCCGAGAGCGAACCGAGCGCGAAGGCCGAGACGGCCGACGTGACCGGCATCTTGAAGACCGCGCAGGCGACGACGAATGCGGCGATGACCCCGAAGAATGCAGCGTAGGGAGCAGAGATGCCCAGATGCACGTTGCCCTGCGAATCGCGGTGGCGATGCAGGGCAATGAAGTAGAGCAGCGTCAGTATCGGAATGGCGGCAACGAGGGTCGACAGGAACGCGTTGCCCAATGGGTCGTACGTCTGCTGGTACATGGCTTGCCCCCTATTTCTTCCTTTGGCTCCGGTGGCGCATATTCCCCGAGCACCGGGCGCGCGCTACTCGAAGGTCACTGGCGGGTGAACGACGGTGCGGCGCGAAGATGCTACGCCGGCCCCCGCCAAACGGCAAATCGACGCGGCCTACGGCCCGAAGCTCAGCCCGGCCCGCAGTCGCCAGGCTATTCGAGGACCTCTACGGCGCTCGGCCGGCCTTGCGCAGCCCGTCGACGAAGCGCTCGAGCGGCGCGCGGTTCGCATACGGCAGGATGCGCAGCGTGTGCTCGATCGTGTACTTCGGATTGATCGCCATCAGCTCTTGCCACAGGTGCCGGGCTTCGTCGTGGCGCCCGGCGTGGCCGTACAGCGAGGCCAGGTAGGCGCGCGTCACGTCGGAGCGCGGGCTGCGGATCAGGCGGCGCTTGAACAGCGCCTCGGCCTGCTCGTCGCGTCCGGCATAGTGGGCCCGGCCCGCGGCGTGGATCCACAGGTCGAATTGCGGATCGAGCCGCAGCGCCTGCTCGAAGAGGGCGATGGCGCGGTCGTGGTCGCGGGCGAAATGGAGCACGTTGCCGAGGCCCCCGAGCGCTTCGGCGAGATTGGGATCGAGGTCGATCGCACGCTGCAGCTCGCGCTGCACGCCGTCGAGCTGGCGGTGCCACATCAGCGCGACGCCGAGCGCGTGGTGGGCGATCGGTGCGCTGTCGTCGGCCGCACATGCCTTGTGCGCGAACTCGAGGGCGCGCTTGAAGTGGTCGGCCCCGGCATCGTTCCAGCCGTTCACGTATTCGGTGCCGTGGAGCATCGCGATCCAGGCGTAGGCCGCGGCCATCTCCGGTTCGATCTCGAGGGCGCGCTCGAACATGGCGCGTGCCTCGAGCAGCGATTCCGCGCTGAATTGGCCCAGGCAGCTGCGGCCCCGCACCAGATAGTCGTAGGCCTCGGCGTTGACCTTGCCGCGGTCGTCGCGCCGGGCTCGCTCGGCTCCGGTGAGCGTCACCTCGAGCGCGGCGACGATCCGGCGCGTGACTTCGTCCTGGACGACGAAGATGTCCTCGAGCTCGCGGTCGGAGCGTCGGCCGCGAGGATGGCTGCCAGCCGTTGTCTGAGATCAGGTCCGCTCACCGCGGATGAATCGTACCCGCGCCCGTGCGCCGACGCGCGCGCGGCGCTTCGGACGATCGCTGCTACTTCAAGACCACCGGCCAGTTCTGCACTTGCTGCCATTCCCGCTGTACGGCGGGCGGCAACTTGTCCATGTGCTTGAGGAAGAGAGCCAGCGTCCAGATCTCCGGGTCGGTCAGAGTGCCTGCGAACGAAGGCATTCCGGTAAGCCGAATGCCGTGCTTGACCTTCCAGAAAGTCTGGCCTTCGGGATCGTCTTCAACGCCATCCGTGGCCATTTGCGGTGGCCGCTGATAGAGGCCTCTCGCTATAGGCGACGCGGCCCCAGCGCCGCTCGCCGAGCCATGGCAGACGGAGCAATTTCGCCCGAAGAGCTGAACTCCTCTGAGGAGATTCTCGTCGGTCAGGGGAACGGGATTTTCTTCCTTCGGCGCGGAGCGATTCAAGGTCGCATTCAGCGAAGTACGCGCCATCCAGGTTTCAAGCGATCCGGGGGTCGAATCCGCGTTGGCTGGGATGAGACCACTATTCAGCAGAGCGAAAGCCGCGACAACCGCAACGGCAAGCGTCGCCACGACGCCCAAAACCGCACCCTTGAACATCGCAATCTCCTCGCTGACCTTGAAGGTCCGCTTCGCTACCGGTACCGATAAGTACCCATCGCGTCGCCGACCGCGGCCGCGCCTGGCCAGCGACTCAAACTCAGTTCGCGGGTACCGACGCGGCGCGCGGGACGACGATCACGGTGGTTCTATCACCTGTTCTGCCCGTGTCGCCCTTGTTGCCATCGTTGCCCTGATTACCGGTTGCTCCGGTATAGCCCTGGCTACCCGTGGCCCCGGTATTGCCGTCGTTGCCTTGATTGCCCTGATTGCCCTGATTGCCCTGATTGCCCTGGTCGCCCGTTGCGCCCTGCGGCCCTGGCGGTCCGGCAACGACGACGGGCGTAGCAGGAACAGTCACCACCGTGGGCCTGTCACAAGCCACCAAACTCAGCGGGACGAGCAGCGCGGCGATCCATATGGAACGGTTCATTGGAAATCCTTTGGTGACGACGGGCAGCGCTGGGCTTCGAGTCGGTTCGCGAGCAGCCTGTCGCGAATCAGTGTGGTGTCGTTGGAGCCGGCGACAAATGCGTGCCGGGCATCCTGGCTCCCGTTGCCACGGTAGGCCTTGCTTCGGCCCAGCCGCGTAGGACATCCTCGGCACCCGGCGTGGGGCATGCCGCCATCGAGAGTAGATTCGCGACTCGTGCCAAGACTCGCCGGCCCGGCGACAACTCGACATGCCCGATCCCTTCGTCCCCATCCGCGGCCTGCACCACTACGCGTACCGCTGCCGCGACTGCGAAGAGACGCGGCGCTTCTACGAAGACGTGCTCGGCCTGCCGCTGGTGCACGTGATCCGCTCCGACGTCGTTCCGAGCACCGGCGAGCACTGCCCGTACGTGCACATCTTCTTTCGCATGAGCGACGGCTCGCACCTCGCTTTCTTCGACCTCGGCGACGACGTCGCCGCCGAGCCTTCGCCGAACACGCCGTCGTGGGTCAATCACATCGCCTTGCGCGTCGACTCGGTCGAGGCGCTCGGCGCGGCGAAGGCGCGCCTCGAGGCGGCCGGCATCGAGGTGCTCGGCATCACCGACCACCACATCATCGAATCGATCTACTTCTTCGATCCGAACGGCATCCGCCTCGAGCTGACCGTGCCGACGGCGAGCGAGGGGACGATGGCGGCGCACGCGCGCGAGGCGCACGGCGCCGTCGCGGCGTGGACGCTCGAAAAGCGGGCGCGCCTCGACGCGGCCGACGCCGCGCGGCGCGACGAGGCCGCCAACCTCTCGAACTTCGGCGCCATGGACGCCTGACGCCGAGAACTTCTCCCGGGCGACAGGAGAAAGAGGCGATGGAAGAAAACACCGGAGACGCCGAGGCGCAGGAGCGTCTCGAACCCGATCTGGGCATCTTGCTGGTGCACGGAATCGGTAGTCACAAGCAGGGCGAAACACTGAACGAGTTCGCCATGCCTATCCTCAAGTGGATCGACCGCTGGCTGGTGCGCGACGTGAGAATCGATCGGCTGGTCGGCCAGCTCGCCCGCCACACGCTCACCAAGGGCGTCACCGGGACGGCGGAGTTCACCAGCGGGACGCTGCGGCCGCCCGATCTGCCGCTGGATACCCCGGCACATGCCCACGCGCGGATTTCCGCTGCCAGCGACCAGGGATCGCATGCGACGCAGTCGTGGCTCTTCGCCGAATGCTGGTGGAGCCCGCAGACGCTGACGCCGCGCGTCTCGCCATTCCTTCTCTGGCTCATCACGCGCGGCCCCTGGCTCGTCCTGCTGCACCTGAGCCAGGCCTTCGGCCTCGACTACAAGGCGTTCAGCGCCGAGTTGCAGGAACCGGGGTCCAGGACGGTCGTCGCGCAACTGCGCGGGACCTGGAAATCGCTCAAGTTCCTGTTCATCACCCTCGTCTGGCTCGGTATTTCTCTGCTGTTGATCGCCTTGTGGGGTGTCGTTTCCTTGATCGCGCTGGTACCGATCGGATACGTTCGGCAGAGAGTCTTCGCCTTGCTCCTGGCCGTCACCGGCGTAGTGGGAGACAGCTACGTGCTGATCAACGATCCGATCCAGCGCGTCGCCTTCTCCAGCAGCGCGAGACGGGCGCTTGCCTGGCTTCAGGCCCGGGGTTGCCGAAAGCTGGCCGTCATTGCCCATTCCCAGGGCGCCGCGGTGGCGCGCGACGTTCTCTTCGAGCGAGACGCACCGCACGCGGACCTGTTCATCACGCTCGGGCCCGGCATCGCGAAGCTCGACGCGCTGGCGTATCGCGAACGAACGGAACCACAAAGCTTCTTGTGGTCGGGCGCCGCCGCCCCGGTCACGCTGGTGGCGTTGCTGTCGTTCATACGGCTTCTGAGCACCGGGGAAGCGGGTTTTGGGCTCTGGGGCTTTCCGTCGCTGATCGGGGTGCTGGCGCTGATCGCGATCATGGTTTCGTGGAACAGCGTCGGCAACAGCCTCGAGCGACTCAAACCGGATGCGTTCCTGGTCTTGAGAAACCGGCAGTACCAGCCGAAGCTGCGCTGGCGGGACTTCTACGCAAGCCATGATCCGGTTTCCAACGGCTCGCTGTCGGCGACCATCGCGGCGAACGTGAGTAGCATCGTGAGCCGCAAGGTCATGGTGCTCGCAAGCCTGCTCGGAGATCACACCGCGTACTGGACCTCGCGCGCCGATTTCCTGCCGCGCGTGGTCGCCGCCCTGAATTTCTGCGCCGGAGCCGGCTTGTTCGCGGATCGCAGCGCGGTTCGCGGAATCGTCGCGGCCCGCGGGACGTACCGTCGCTGGGTTCGTTTTCTCTGGGTTTCCCGATGGGCAGCAACGGCATCCCTGTTCCTGCCGTTGTTCGCTTTCGATCGGGTGCGGCTGGTTGCCGCCGACCTGCATGACGGTCTCCACCGGCTTCCCGTTGCCTCCATCGTCGGCGTCATCGACGGTCTGGACAAGGCATTCGGCTGGCTCGGCGCGCTCGTCCTCGGACAGCCGGGCAGCGGCGAAGGAGTCACTGCGATCCTTCTGGTATCGATCGTCTCGGCCGGTGCGCTCTACGTCTGGGGACGTATCGTCGCCTACTGGTGGCAGCACACGGCGACGCTGCTGATGACGCCGATGTTCATGCCGAGCCGCGATCAGGCGGTCAATCGACTCGGTTCGTGGCTGCTCGTCGCATGGGTGGCCACACTGGCTGCACTGCCGCCGGCGCTGAGCGCAGCCTGGACGTTCGCCCCGCAGGAAATCAGCTGGCAGACGCTATTCCGTTTTCTCGCGATGTTCGCGACGCTTGCCTGCATGCTGGGCTGGTTCTTCCTGCTGCTCGGCCTCGTCTTCATGACCCGGGAACTCGCGGCCAAGGTGATCGCTGCGCGCAAGGCGAATTCATCCTGGGTAAAGGCGCTGCGAAGCATTCCGGACCTGTGGATTGGCCCCTTCGCATGGTTCGCGTTTGGCGTCGGCGGGGGCTCTCTTCTTTGGCAGAATCGCTACGCTCCGGTGTTGTGGCAACCGGCCATAGTGCTGGTTGCGATCGGTGTTGCGGCCCATTTCTTCCTGCGAAGGCCGGCGCGGTAGGCGCGCATTTGCGGGACAGCACACGAGGGCTCGGAGCCGTTCGAGCCGGGCCGCGAGTTCCACCGAAGTCGGCTCTCTTCATCCTCGCTTCCACGCCGCTTCATAGCGGGTTCACCGCTTGCCGGGAGACTGGCTTCGCTTCGCCACTCCCGGTCCGCTTCCCATGAGCCATCTGATCGTGCACGGCGGCCGCCCCTTGCGCGGCCGCGTCTTTCCCTCGGCCAACAAGAACGCGGTGCTGCCGATCCTGTGTGCCAGCCTGCTCACCGACGAGCCGGTCGTGCTGCACCGGGTGCCCGACATCACGGACGTGCGCAAGCTCCTCGCCTTCTTCCGCGAGCTCGGCTCGTCGGTCGAGATGGACTTCCCGAGCGGCACGCTCAGGCTGAGGCACGGCGCGGGGCTGCGCGACCAGGGCGTGCGCCTGCCGAGCGGCATGCGTTCGTCGATCATGCTCGTCCCGGCCCTCCTGCACCGCTTCGGCCGCGCCCGCCTCGAAGACGACGTCACCGGCTGCACGCTCGGCGCGCGCGAGATCGACCCGCACATCGACGTCTTCCTCGCCTTCGGCGCCGAAGTCCAGCTCGAGCGCGGCGCGACCGTGATGCGCATGCAACGGCGCTTCGCCGCCAGCGACCACTGGCTCGACTACGCGTCGGTGACGACGACCGAGAACTTCGTCCTCTGCGCCGCCGCCGCGCAGGGTCGCTCGCGCCTCGTCAACGCCGCCTGCGAGCCGCACGTGCAGGAGTTCTGCGCCTTCCTCGGCCTGATGGGCGCGCGCATCGCCGGCAGCGGCAGCTCGCTGCTCCAGGTCGAGGGCGTCGGCGCCGGCGCGCTCGGCGGCGCCGAATACACCTTCGCCGACGACTTCCACGAAGTCGCCACTTTCCTCGCCTTGAGCGCGATCACCGGCGGCGACGTCGCCGTGCGCAACGGCGCGGCGGTGCACTTCCCGCTGCTCGACCGGACCTTCGCCAAGTTCGGCGTCGAGCTCGAGCATCGAAGCGACGGCTTCAGCCACGCCCGCCTGAGCGGCGCGCGGCTGAAGGTCAAGCCGACGCTCAGCGCGACCCTGATGCAGAAGGTCGAAGCCGCCCCGTGGCCGTACGTTCCGGCCGACCTGCTGCCGATCTTCGTCGCGCTCGGCACGCGCGCCGAAGGCTCGGTGCTGTTCTGGAACAAGGTCTACGAAGGCGCGCTGGGCTGGAGCGCCGAGCTCGCCAAGTTCGGCGCCCACGCGACGCTCAGCGATCCGCACCGGCTCGTCGTCCACGGCGGC
>DATMGW010000152.1:0-6829 GCA_035555295.1 Caldimonas sp. | reverse complement strand
TCGCTGCAAGGGGCGTTCGACCGCCTGGCCCGGCGCGGCGTCGGCGCCGACGCGATCGCCGAAACGCTGCGCCACGCCTGGATCTCGCCGGTGCTCACCGCGCATCCGACCGAGGTACAGAGAAAGAGCATCCTCGACGCCGAGCGCGCCATCGCCGAGCTGCTCGCGGCGCGCAGCGCCGAGATGAGCGACCGCGAGCGCGCCGGCAACGAGGCGCTGCTGCGCGCCCGCGTCACGCAGCTCTGGCAGACGCGCATGCTGCGCACCGCCAGGCTGACCGTCGACGACGAGATCGAGAACGCGCTGAGCTACTACCGATCGACCTTTCTCGAGCAGATTCCGCTCCTCTATCGCGACATCGAGGACGCGTTGCCCGGCCACGCGATCGCGCCGTTCTTTCGCATGGGCAACTGGATCGGCGGCGACCGCGACGGCAACCCCAACGTCTCGGCCGAGACGCTCGAAACCGCGCTGGCGCGGCAAGGCGAAACGGCCTTGCGCTGGTACCTGACGCAGGTCCACGAGCTCGGCGCCGAGCTGTCGAATTCGGCGACGCTCTGCCCGGTGACGCCCGAGCTGCAGGCGCTCGCCGACGCGTCCGCGGACACGAACCCGCACCGCGAGGACGAGCCGTACCGGCGCGCACTGATCGGCATCTATGCGCGGCTCGCCGCGACCTTGCAGGTGCTGACCGGCACCGAAGCGCTGCGCCACGCCGTCGCCCCGAGCGCACCGTACGCAGCGCCCGCCGAAGTGCGCGCCGACCTGCGCACGATCGAAGCGTCGCTCGTCACGCATCACGCCGAGGCGCTGGTCGCGCCGCGCCTCGCGCCGCTGCTGCGCGCGGTGCAGGTGTTCGGCTTTCACCTGGCGACGGTCGATCTGCGACAAAGCTCGGACCAGCACGAGGCCGTCGTCGCCGAGCTGCTCGAGGTCGCGCGCATCGAGCCCGACTACTTTGCGCTCGACGAGGCGGCGCGGCGCACGCTGCTGCTGCGCGTGCTGAACGACGCGCGCGGGCTGCGCGTCGTCGAGAGCGAGCGCGCCGCGGCCTACGGCGAGCTGTGCCGCAAGGAGCTCGCGATCTTCGAGCGGGCGGCGACGCTGCTCGGCCGCTTTGGCCGCGAGGCGCTGCGCCACTACATCGTCTCGCACACGCAAAGCGTCAGCGACCTGCTCGAGGCCCTGGTGCTGCTCAAGGAAGCCGGCCTCGTGCGCGGCCGGCTCGACGCCGACGCGACGGCGACGCTGATCGTCTCGCCGCTATTCGAGACGATCGCCGACCTGCGCGGCGCCGCGACGATCATGCGCGAGTTCTACGCCCTGCCCGGCATCGCCGCCATGATGCAGCGCTCGGGCGCCGAGCAGGACGTGATGATCGGCTACAGCGACAGCAACAAGGACGGAGGCGCCTTCACGAGCAGCTGGGAGCTCTATTGCGCCGAGATCGCGCTGGTCGACGTCTTCGATGCGCTGCGTGAATCGCATGGCATGCGACTCCGTCTCTTCCACGGCCGCGGCGGCACGGTCGGGCGCGGCGGGGGGCCGAGCTACGAGGCGATCCTGGCGCAGCCGCCGGGAACCGTGAACGGGCAGATCCGCCTGACCGAGCAGGGCGAGGTCATCGCGTCGAAATACGCGCAGCCCGAGATCGGACGGCGCAACCTCGAAACGCTCGTCGCGGCGACGCTCGAAGCGACGCTGCTCAAGCCGACCAAGAGCGCGCCGAAGAGCTTTCACGACACGGCGCGACGCCTGAGCGAAGCGAGCTTCGCCGCATATCGCAACCTCGTCTACGAGACGCCCGGCTTTGCCGACTACTTCTACAGCACGACGCCGATCCGCGAGATCGCCGAGCTCAACATCGGCTCGCGCCCGGCTTCGCGCAAGGCCAGCCGCGCCATCGAGGACCTGCGCGCGATCCCGTGGAGCTTCAGCTGGGGCCAGTGCCGCGTCGCCCTGCCCGGCTGGTACGGCTTCGGCAGCGCCGTCGAATCGTTTCTCGGCGCCGGCAACGGCGACGCCGACCGGCAGGCGCGCGCTGCGCTGCTCGCGCGCATGGCCAGGGAGTGGCCCTTCTTCGCGACGCTCGTCTCCAACCTCGACATGGTGATCGCCAAGAGCGATCTGGCGATCGCCGCGCGCTACGTCGACCTCGTCGAGGACAAGAAGCTCGGCCGGCGCATCTTCGCCCGCATCGAGGCCGAGTGGCAGCGCACGAACGACGCCTTGACGCTCGTCACCGGCGAGTCGAACCGGCTGGCGTCGAACCCGGCGCTGGCGCGCTCGATCGAGCATCGTTTTCCCTACCTCGACCCGCTCAACCACCTGCAGGTCGAGCTGATGCGGCGCTACCGACATCGCCGCAGCGAAGATCCGGGCATCGAGCGGGTGCGGCGAGGAATTCACATCTCGATCAATGGGCTCGCCGCGGGGCTGCGCAATACCGGCTGAAGCATCGACTCGTGCGCAGTTCCGCAGGTCCTGCGACTTGACGCGGCGACGCGGCGCTGGCACAACCCGCGGATGGTGGCTCGACGCAGCCTCATCTCCATCGCCACGGTCGGACTCGCCGCGGCGCTGGCCGGCGGCGCGCAGGCGCGCGACGAAGGTCGCGCCCTCGCCGCGACGATCGGCGAAGCGATCGAAAGCTGCGTCGACACGTCGGCGATCCGCTTCGAGCGCAACGATCGTCACGTGCTCCTCGACCCCGCCGACGCGGGCGCCGTGAGTGCAGCGCTGGCGCGGCGCTACCCGATGGTCGAGCGCGACGGCCTGGCGCCGCAAAGCATCGTCCTGTGGCGCAAGCCCGGCGCCGGTTGGCTCTACGTGGGCCTGCTCGTCAATCCGGCGAAGCCGGGCCAGACCTGCTTCACGGCGACCTTCGTCGCCGGCCGCTTCGACCTCACGGCCGCGCTCGTCGAGAAGTATTTCGGGATCGGGACGGCGAGCGAGTGAGGCGGTCAGCGATCGGCCGCTGAAGCCGCGGACGCGGCCGCTTCCGCCTGCTGCGCTTTTCCCAGAATCTTGGCAACGTCCTGCCGATAGTCCACAGCGACTTGCTCGAAGGTCTTTCCCGACGCTTCGAGTGCAAGCCGGGCCGTTCCGATTTCGCCGTATCGCGCGACGTTGCGTATGCGCTCGAGCTCGCGGCGCAAGTCCGCGCAGCCTTGCGTGCCATCGATGCGCATCGTCTCGTGGACCACCGCTTCGAAGAGCGCTTCGTGCTCCCTGCGGAGCGACTCGAGTCTTTCTGACGGCCAGCCGAGGCGCTTGCCCAGGCCCGTGCCGAGGCCGTCTTCGAGCAGGGTCGTCGATCGATGAACGAACAGCTCGGCAACACGCTCGCAGGTTTCGCGACGATTGGCGTCGGCGAGACCCGCGGCGTTGCAGTACTTGAACGCCGCCTGGTAGTCGACGGTGCCGGCAGCATCGATGCCGATCGCCTCGATCGCCAGAGCGAGCGCGCCCACCAGGTGTGCTTCGCCGCTCGGGACATGCTCGATCACTGCGGATGGCAGTTGTCCCCAGCCGGCGTCGACCCGCTCGGCGCTGGCGACGTGAAACATCGCGTCGTCGAGAGCGGTCGCTTCGTGATGTTGTTCGGCCTCGCGGGCCAAAGTCAGCCATGGGATGGCGTTCGTCGGATCGAGACGAGCCCATTGCTCGGCGCTGACGAGCTGGCACGATCCCTGTGCGAGCGCGTCGGCCCGACGGCACGCCTGGACCGCCCAGGCATACACCTGGGGATCGGTCGTCGCCTGCGCGAAACGGACGAGCGCTTCGCGATGGCCTTCGACATTCGACTGAAAGAAATGCGCGGCCGCCTGAACCCGCTCGTCGCCGCTGGCCTCCATGGCCTCGAGGGCTGGCCGCTTCGTCGCCTCGAGAGCGCGGCGCTCGAAGGCTTCAGCCTCCTCCTTGATGACCTCGCCGTCGGCCCCGGTCTTGACCCATTCGCCGCCGCACATCTGCACTTCGTCGTCGGCGTGCGATGCTTCGTCGACCACGGCGACCTCCGGCGTGCTCGCCGGCGCTGCGCTCGACGCAGGCGCGTCGATCGCGACGGGCGGGCTCGACGACAGCGGCATGGCAACCCGTACCGTCTCGACGCTGTCGTTGAGGGCAAACCACGTCACGCCGGCGGCGATGGCGAACGCCGCGAGCCCGATCGCAAGGCGACCTGACGTCGTTCCGATCCAGCGACGAAGCGTGCTCGTTGCCACGACGGCATTGTCCCGAAGGCCGCCGGCGGCTTGTAACCGGCTGCTGCGCTGTCGCCGGAGACCCGAGGCCTACCGTCCGGCCGCGACCAGCGCCTCGCGCACCGCCGCAACCTGCCGGCGCGACACCGCCAGCCACTCGCCGACCGGCGCCATGCACACGGCCCAGCCCTCGGCGCCTTCGTCGTCGGAATCGCCGGCAAGCGTGCGGCGTTCGAGCGCGCGGACGGCGCGCCTGGCGACCAGCGCATTGCGATGGACGCGCAGGAAACGGTCGCCGAGCCGCTCCTCGAGCTCGGCCAGCGAATCGTCGAGGACGTGCGTGTGGTCGGCCGTGCGCAGCGTCACGTACTTCAGCTCGGCCTTCAGGTAGAGCACGTCGCCCACCGGCACGCGGATGACGCGGCCGCGATCGCTGACGACGATGACCGGGCCCTCTTCCTCGTCTTCCTTCGGCGCTCCGGCCGCCGGCAGGCCGAGGGCCAGGCGCTGCGCGACACGGCGCAGCGCCATCTGCAGGCGCTCGCGCTTGACCGGCTTGGTCAGGTAGTCGATGGCCTCCAGGTCGAAGGCCTTCAAGGCGTGCTCGGCATGCGCCGTCACGAAGACGATCGCCGGCGCCGGCGAGCGGAAGCGCAGCTCGGCGGCGAGCTGCGTGCCGTCGCGGCCCGGCATGTGCACGTCGAGGAGGAGCAGGTCGCATTCGTGCGTCGTCAGCCAGACCATCGCCTGTGCTCCGTTCGCCGCTTCGCCGACGACGGCGCAGCGCGGGTCTCCGCACTCGCCGACGAGGCTCTTCAATCGCATGCGGGCGAGCTCCTCGTCGTCGACGACGAGGACGCGCAACGGACGCTCGGAACCGGCGACGGTGGGGGACGTGGGAAGGGCGCTCATCGATCCTCCGGTTTGAGCCTGTTCACACTACAGCGGCACGACGATCTGCACGCGGAAGACGTCGGCCTCCAGGCGCGTATCGAACTGGGCGGCGACGTCGTGCATCAGGCGCAGACGCTCGCGGACATTCTTCAGGGCCATTCCGCTGCCGGGCCGCGAAGGCTCCTTCGGCACGCTGTTGGCGATCGAGAGCACGGCGCGTCCCAACTTGACGCGGGTGCGTACCTTGATTACCCCGCCCTCGGGCGAAGGCTCGACGCCGTGGCGAACCGCGTTCTCGACGAGCGGCTGCAGGATCAGCGGCGGCACGCGGGCGGTGCCCGCTTCCGGGTCGAGCTCCCAGCTGACGTGCATACGGCTGCCGAAGCGGGCCTGCTCGATGTCGAGGTAACGCTGCGCGAGCTCGACCTCTTCGCTCAGCGAGACGGATTCGGCCGTGTCGGCGATGGCGACGCGAAACAGCTCCGAGAGGTCTTCCAGGACGCCCTCGGCGCGCGCCGGGTCGAGCCGGACCAGCGTCAGCGCAGTGTTGAGCGTGTTGAAAAGAAAGTGCGGGCGGATGCGCGACTGCAGCTCGGCCAGCCGCGCCGTCGTCTCGGCGGGGACCGTCGCCTTGGCGCGCAGGCGCAGCCAGACGAAGATGGCCGCCGCCATCGCCGCGCCGGCCAGCGGCGGGCCGAAACCGACGAGCGCGCCGAGGCCGGCCGTTCCCGTATCGATCAGGAAGAGAGCGATGAGGCGTGCAGCGGCGCCGGCAGCGAGCGCGCCGAGGCCGATCGCAGCGGCCCACTGCGTCGGCCCGGCGGCCGCGGCGAGCGGGCGCTTGAGCGCGCACAGGGCGAGCAACCAGACGAGCACGCTCGGCAAGGCGACGCTCGACCCCGCCGCGACGAGCCCGAGCCAGACGGCGAAGCTCGGCGCCGAGAACACCAGGCCGATGGCCATGACGCCGTGCACGAAAAGCAGGGCGCGCAGGACGACGCCGACGTGGCAGGCATCGAACGCCGAATCGGGGCCGCCGCGGCGCGGCACGAGTTGCGCCGCGGCGATGTCGAAAGAGGTCGCGCCGAAGCCGGTCGACCGCGAGTCGACGCGCGGCATCGCGCTCATCGTCGCGGCCCCGGCCGCATGCGCCGCTCCGCCGCGCGCAAACAGCCTCGTGGCGGTCGGCCGGGCACGGCACTCATGCGACGGTGAAGGTCGCCGATAGAATCGCGGCAATCCTGTCGGGGCTCATAGCGAGATTGTCGCCAACCGCCGCCTCGCCGTGCGCCCCGATTGCAGCGATGCCGACGCCGATGTGTGACGTGCGCACGCTTCGCAACGCTTGCCCCCCATCCCCGTGCCATGGCAACGAACCAGTTCGAGAAGAAATCCATAGCCTGGTCGGCCCTGTTCTCCGAGCCGATGAGCGAGCTCGTGCAGCGCTATACGGCCAGCGTGGGGTTCGACCGGCGCCTGTGGCGCGCCGACATCGCCGGCAGCATGGCGCACGCCGAGATGCTCGCGACCCAGGGCATCGTCAGCGCCGCCGACTTCGCCGCGATCCGGAGCGGCCTCGAGACGATCGCTGGCGAGATCGAAAGCGGCGCCTTCGTCTGGCGGCTCGAGCTCGAGGACGTCCACCTCAACATCGAGGCGCGCCTGGTCGAGGTCGCCGGCGACGCCGGCAAGCGCCTGCACACCGGCCGCTCGCGCAACGACCAGGTCGC
>DATMGW010000151.1:0-10957 GCA_035555295.1 Caldimonas sp. | reverse complement strand
CCGCAGACGCCGATCGAACGGCTGACGAAGAAGGGGAGCGGCTCGGTGACGATCATGTTCGGAACGAGCGGTCGAAGCGGCACGTCTTCGCCGAACCCGGCGGCGATGAAGCCGGCGGCCACGCCGGCGCAGTTGACGAGGAAGCGGCTCTTCACCTCGAGGCGATCGGTACGCGTCTCGAAGCCGTCGCCGCTGCGCGTCGCCGCAGTCACCGGCGCGTGCTCGCGGATGTCGGCGCCGAGCCGACGCGCGAGGCGCGCATACGCCGGCCCGACGAGGCGCGGGTTGGCCTGCCCGTCCTCGGCGCAGAGCGACGCCCCGACCACGCCTGCGCCGAGCCACGGCAGCTCGGATCGAAGCGCACTCGAGCCGAGCAGCTGCAGGCGCAACCCGTGCTCCGCGGCAACGTTCGCATAGCGTTCGAGCTCGGCCATCTCGGCGTCGGAGCGGGCGAGCTTGAGATGGCCGGTTGCCTGAAACTCGACGTCCTCGCCGAGTCGCTCGTTGAGCTTGTCCCAGCGCGGGCGCGCCCGTCGCGCGATCGGCAGCTCAGCGAGGTGCCGCCCCTGCTGGCGGACGCCACCGAAATTCACTCCGCTCGCGCCGGCGCCGCAAAGATTCTTCTCGAGCAGGGCGACGCTCATTCCGGCGCTTCGCAACGCCGCTGCCGCAGCACAGCCGGCGATCCCGCCGCCGACGATCGTCACGTCGACACTGAGGCGTTCGGTCATGGAGCACTCGCGACGATCGGGATCGGCTTGACCGGCGGCTGGCAGCGCAGGCGACCGACGCTTTCGATGTCGCAAGCGCAGGCGCGAGCGAGCAGCTCCGCGGCGGTCTCGCCGCACAGCCGTCCCTGGCATCGGCCCATGCCGATCCGGGTCAATGCCTTGGCGCGGTTCACCTCCCGCGCGCCCTTGTCACGCGCTGCCTGCCGCAACGCTCCGGCAGTGATGCCCTCGCAGCGGCAGACGATCTCCTCGTCGCCGATCGCGTCGAGCAGATGGCCGGGAAACGGATAGGCCGCGTCGAGCGCATGGCGAAAGCGTGTCTGGCGCGCGTGGACGCGGTCGAGCCGCGCAACCTCGCGCCGATCGACGTTGCGGCCGAGGTCTTCGAGGACGGCCAGCGCCGTGCGCGCGCCCTGCAACTCGGCCACGTCGGCTCCACCGATGCGGGCGCCATCGCCCGCCAGATAGACGCCGGGAGCGGTCGAGCGCCCCTCCGCGGTCCGCTCCGGGACCCATTGGCGCAACTCGGGGGCGAAGACGAAGCGGCAGCCGGCGAGGTCAGCCAACTGCGCTTCCACGCGCAGGCCGAAGGACGCGCCGACCGCGTCGCAAGCGACGCGCTGCGCCAAGCCGGAGCTGTCGCGCCACACGAGCGCCTCGACGCGCCCGTTGCCCTCGACACGAAGCGAGCGAACCCCGTAGCGGACGTCGAGCCCGCGCAGGCGGTTGCGGGCCGTGTACCAGAGGCCTTTCGCGAAGGTGTCGGCCGAGGCGAACAGGCCGGAGACCTGCGCGAGCTTGGCGCCGAAGGTCGTCGCATCGAGCGCGGCGACGACGTTCACTCCGGCCTTCGCGTACTGGTGCGCGACCAGCGGCAAGAGCGGCCCGGCGCCAACGAAGGCGACGCGTCGCCCGATCGAAACGCCCTGCGCCTTGAGCGCGATCTGCGCGCCGCCGAGGCTGAAGACTCCGGGAAGTGTCCAGCCGGGAAACGGAAGCACGCGGTCCATCGCTCCGGTCGCGAGGATGAGGTGATCGAAACGCTGCTCGCGATAGCCGTCAGGCGTCAACAGGTCGAGGCGACGCCCGAACACGTTCCAGACCAGGGTGCGCGGCCGGTAGTCGATCCGATCCTGCCCGTCGCGCAGCACCCCATGGATCGCTTGGGCCTTCTTGGCCTCGAAACCGTAGATGCCGGACGACACGCGACCGGCCGCTGCCGGAGGCTGGCGATAGATCTGCCCGCCCGGCCGTTCGGCCTCGTCGAAGACGATCGGTCTGAGGCCCGCGCGGGCCAGCGCGTCGGCCGCGCGAACTCCGGCCGGGCCCGCGCCGACGATCGCGACGATCGGCTCAGCCAGGGCCGCCACCCTCGATGAGCACCGCCATTCCGGGCTCAACCGGCGTCGAGCAGGCGCGCACGCGCCGCCCGTCGGCAAGCCGCACCCAGCAGTCCTGGCACGCCGCCATCAGACAGAAGCCGGCGCGAAAACCGGCGCCGAACTCGAAGCGACGCAGCGCCGCGCGGTGCAGCAGGATGGCGGTGATGAGCAGATCGCCCATCTGCGCCCGGACCGGTTCGCCGTCGATCGTCAAAGGGACTTCGGCGCCCGCCCGATCGATCGTCCGCTGGAACAGCCCCGCCATCCCTCACCCTCCAAGCCGATGCCGGCGGCAATGGGCGAACTATAGTTGCCATGCCCTCGCGACCGGGCCCAGGATGAAAGTCGATACGGTCAACATCTACCTCGTCACGACGGGAAAGCTCCATCCGGTCGTCGTCGAGCTAGTGACGGACGAAGGCATCACGGGCATTGGCGAAGCGGCGATCGCTTACGGGCTCGGCGGCACCGCCGCCGCGGGAATGATCAAGGACCTCGGCGAGCGAATGATCCTGGGCCGGGATCCGTCTCGGATCGAGGCCCTCTGGTCGGAGATGTACGACCATTCGTTCTGGGCCAAGGGCGGCGGCGCCATCGTCTTCGCCGGGATCAGCGCGATCGAGCAGGCGCTGTGGGACATCAAGGGCAAGGCGCTCGGCGTTCCCGTCTACGAGCTGCTCGGCGGCAAGACGAGGGACGCCGTCCGCGTCTACGCCAACGGCTGGTACGGCGCGGCGCAGACCCCGGCGCAACTGGCGCAAGCGGCCGAGCGGCCGCTCCGCGACGGCTACGACGCGTTGAAGTGCTACCCCCTCGCCACGCCCGACGCGAACGGCCTGCGTCACGTCAGCTCGCGCAGCGTCGACCGCGACTTCGCGAACGGGGCCTTCGAGAAGATCAAGGCCCTGCGGAGCGCGGTCGGGCCCAAGGTGGAAATCATGCTCGACCTGAGCGGGGGCCTCACGACGGCCGAAACGATCCGGCTGTGCCGCCGCTTCGAGGAGCTCGACATCGCCTGGATCGAAGAACCCGCCGACCCGTTCGACGTCGGCGCACTGACGAAGATCTCCGGCCACGTGAACATCCCCGTCGCCGTCGGCGAACGCATCTACACGCGGCACGGATTCCGCAAGATCTTCGAGCCGCACGCCGCCGACATCGTCCAGCCCGACGTCGGCAACACGGGCGGGATCATGGAGGTCAAGAAGATCGCCGCCATGGCCGAGGCGTACAACATGCGCGTAGCGCCGCACAACTGCGGCAGCTCCCTGTCGACCGCGGCGTCGCTCCAGATCTCCGCGTGCATCGCGAATTTCATGACGCTCGAGATTTATCCGTACTTCGCGGAGCGTCCCGGCTACCAGCAGCTCCTCGAGAACCCGCCGGAGGCGCGGATCAAGGACGGCTTTCTCGACGTGCCGGGAGAACCGGGACTCGGCGCCACGCTTGCGATGGAGCGTGCCCAACCCTTTCTCTGGGCGCGCTGCACGACGTGAACTGCGGGGAGAATGCGGCATGGGGCTGCTGATCGATGGCGTCTGGCGCGACCAGTGGTACGACACCCGCGCCTCCGGCGGGCGTTTCGAGCGTCCGCGAACGACGTTTCGCAACTGGGTCACTCGTGACGGCACGGCCGGCCCGACGGGGGCGGCGGGGTTTGCTGCCGCGCCGGGGCGCTATCACCTCTACGTCAGCCTCGCCTGTCCGTGGGCGCATCGCACGCTCATCATGCGTGCACTGAAGGGTCTGGAGCCGCTGGTGTCGGTCTCGGTGGTGCACTGGCGCATGCAGGGTCGCGGCTGGACCTTCGACGACGGCCCCGGAGTCGTCCCCGATCCGATCCTTCGTGCCGACTACCTCTATCAGGTCTACCTGGCCGCCGACGCCTCGTACAGCGGGCGCGTCACGACGCCGGCGCTGTGGGACAGGCAGACCAGCACGATCGTCAGCAACGAATCGTCGGAAATCCTGCGCATGTTCAATGCCGCGTTCGACGCCGTCGGTGCACGCCCCGGCGACTACTGTCCGGCCGACCTGCGCGACGACATCGACAACCTGAACGATCGCATCTACCGCACCGTCAACGACGGCGTGTACAAGGCAGGATTCGCAACGACGCAGCCGGCCTACGAGGATGCCGTCGGCCCCCTGTTCGAGACGCTGGACTGGCTCGAGGCGCGCCTGGCACACCAGCGCTACCTGTGCGGCGACCGGGTGACCGAGGCCGACATCCGCTTGCTCGTCACGCTGTTGCGCTTCGACCTGGTCTACTTCTCGCACTTCAAGTGCAACGTGCGTCGAATCGCCGACTACCCCGACCTGTGGAGCTACACGCGCGATCTGTACCAGATGCCGGCCGTCGCGGCGACGTTCAACGCCATGCACGTCAAGCGGCACTACTACGAGAGCCATCGCACGTTGAATCCGAGCGGCATCGTGCCGGTCGGACCGACGGTCGACTTCGACGCGCCGCACGACCGCGGGCGATTCACGCCAGGCCGATCGCCCTAGCCTGCTCAGGCTGCGCTGGCCGCCGGCTGCCGCCTGGCGGCGGTCCAGCGATCGAGCTTCTCGCGCGCGCCGTTGCGAGCCGGATCCATGGCGCTGGCGTGGTCGGGCATCTTCGCCGTGAGCTCGATCACGTAGCCGTTCGGATCGCGGAAGTAGATCGAGTGGATAAACCCGTGATCCGAGATGCCACGGGTCTCGATGCCCGCCGCCTTGCCCTTGGCAAACATGTCGTGAAGGGTCGGCGAGTCGACCTCCAGGGCGATGTGCAGGTCGTAGTCGTGCTGCACCTTGAACTCGAACGGCATGTCGGGCGCCTCGAAGAACGCCAGATAGGAGCCGTCGCCGAGCCGGTAGAAAGTGTGCAGGGTCCCGGTCTTGCGGCCGCTCTTCGTTTCGCCGATTTCCAGGGTTCCGGCCAGCGGCAATCCCAAGAAGCCTTCGTAGAAACGCCGCGTCTCTTCCGAATCGCGACAGCGGTAGGCGTTGTGGTGCAGGCCATGGATCATGCTGTCACTCCCCGATCTCGCAAGCGATTCAAATCGCGACAAACGCCTTGTCCTTGAGCGACGCCGCGAAGCCATCGACGGTCTCGTGCACCTTGGGCCAGCTCTTGAGCGCCTTCATGTTCTTCAGCCAGCGCTCGATGTTCGGATAGCCGGCGTAGCTGCAGCGTATGAGCGCGCCGAGCGCGATCATCTCCGCACCCATGTAGTCGGCCAGCGTGATCTGGTCGCCGCACAGGTACGCCTTGTCCGGGCCGATCAGGCTTTGGTCGAGGATCTTCAGCCACCCTTGAGTCTTCTGCCTGCCCCAGTCGAGCGTGCCGGCCTGGACGGCTTCGCTCGGCCGCACGTGGTGCGGGAACGCCTGCGGATAGATCAATCCGTAGCCGAAGTCCTTGTAGATGTTGGAGTTGAACCAGTCCATCATTTCATTGACGCGAGCGCGCGCCTTCAGGTCCTTCGGATACGCGGGCGAACCGGCCTTGTCGGCGAGGTACCTGATGATCGTCGAGCATTCGGTCAGGCGGAAGTCGCCGTCCTCGAGCACCGGAACCATCAAGTTGGGATTG
Source organism: Caldimonas sp. (assembly GCA_035555295.1). Lineage (GTDB taxonomy): Bacteria > Pseudomonadota > Gammaproteobacteria > Burkholderiales > Burkholderiaceae_C > Schlegelella_A. The sequence continues at coordinate 5,261 of DATMGW010000151.1, read as the reverse complement.
ATCTTCGCGAAATCGGGCTTCAGATGCTCGCCGGTGAACAGGTCGACGACCTGGTAGTCGAGGTCTATGCCCTGGTCCATCGCAAATTGCTGGACGACCCGGCTGGTGGTCGATGCAGGGTGGTAATAGAGCCGCATAGGGTTGCTCCTCGAGTGGGGGTCGCTTGAGCGCGGCAGTTTAGATCGCTTCGCTCGCGAACGCGACCGCCGTGGTCCTCGGCACCACCCTCGCTGCGATCATATCGACGAGTCGCGTGTCGGTGCCGGGGCTTCCTACAATTGTCAACTCGCCAGCAGGCGGTCCCAGGAGAACGCGATGATCGTCGAGCGCATCTGGACAGGCAATGCCTACCGCAACTTCAACTACCTGATCGCGTGTCCGCAATCGGGCGAGGCACTCGCCATCGACCCGCTCGACCATCGGAAGTGCCTCGCGGCCGCCAAGGCGAAGGGTTGGGAGATCACGCAGATCCTCAACACGCACGAGCACCACGACCATACTGGCGGCAACGAAGCGATGGTTGCGGCCACCGGCGCCAAGCTGCTCGCCCACCACCGGGCCGGCGCGCGGATCGCCGGAGTCGACCGTGGCGTCAAGGCGGGTGACGTGATCAAGGTCGGAAAGCAGGTCGAGCTCGAGTGCATGGACACGCCGGGCCACACGATGTGCCACATCTGCCTGCGTTCGCATGGCGACGAGCCGACGCTGTTCTCGGGCGATACCCTCTTCAATGCGGGTGCCGGCAATTGCCACAACGGCGGCGACCCGAACGAGCTGTATGCCACCTTCGTGGAGCAACTTTCCAAATTGCCCGACTCGACGCGGATCTACCCCGGACACGACTACATCGAGAACAACCTGAGGTTCACGCTGGCGCGCGAGCCGGACAACGCCGCGGCCAAGGCCATGCTGCCGAGCGTGACCGGACAGGACCCTGCGACTTCGGTCGTCACGACGCTGAAGGACGAGCGACAGATCAACACTTTCTTTCGCCTGACGAGCCCGAGCGTGATCGCGAAGTTGCGCGAAAGCTTCCCGGACCTGCCTGAGCGTCCCGACGCCAGGACGGTGTTCGTCCGGCTTCGGGAGCTGCGCAACAGCTGGTGATCGGGGTGCCGCACTCGACGCCAAGCCTTGGCCACCCCCCATGGAGCGCGATCGGCACCTCAGGAACCTGATTGAAGCGAACCTTCGCGCTTTCAGCGCGCACTCGGTTTCCTCCGATCGACGACGTGCCGCGGCGGTAGCCGTCGCCATCGTCGACGAAGGCCACGGCGCCGACCTGCCGGGCTTGCCGCGGCATGTGGCGTGGAGCACCCAGGCCGCGCTGATCTTGACGCGACGATCCTGCGAGTTGCGCGACCATGCGGGACAGTGGGCGCTTCCGGGTGGGCGCATCGAACCCGGCGAATCGGCCGAACAGGCCGCCGTGCGCGAGATGGTCGAAGAGGTGGCTCTGGCACTCGATCCGGGCGCCGTCCTCGGCCGGCTGGACGATTTCGTCACTCGATCGGGTTTCGTGATCACTCCTGTCGTCGTGTGGGCAGGAGCGGCACGCAGCATGACACCGAATCTCGGCGAGGTACAGAGCATTCATCGCATCCCGGTGAGCGAGCTCCTCCGCGCCGACGCGCCGATCCTCGATCGCGTCGAAAGCAGCGCCCATCCCGTGCTGCGCATGCCGGTCGGCGACAGCTGGATCGCCGCACCGACGGCCGCGATCCTGTATCAGTTTCGCGAGGTCTGCATCGGCGGCAGACACACCCGCGTCGCCCACTTCGAGCAGCCGGCGTTCGCCTGGAAATGACGGTGCCGCAGCGGCGGCGGTGCCCGCGTGCGCCGTACGCGGCAGCGGCGTCGCTGCGCTATGAGGAAGTTTCGGACCAGACCTCGCGCATCGCCGCGGCGAAGCGCATGGCGATCGCTTCGCCGCGCGTATGCCGGTGCTCGCGAACGACCCAGCGTCCGGCCACCATGACATCGCGCCACGGCCGGCCGGGGCTCGAGAAGACAAGCGCGTCGAGCGTGCGTGCCGGCTCGATGCCGAGCAAGCCGGAGTCGTGGGTGTCGACGACGAGAGCGTCGGCACGGGCGCCGGGCTCGAGCCCCCAGCGCGTCGCGCCTGCAGCGGCGCCGCCGCCGGCCAGGGCGCGGCCGAACAGTCGCTCCGCCGTCGACGGCACGCCGATCTCCGGAGCGGCGCCGACGTTGCGCCGGCCGAGCGCGAGGCGCTGGCCGTAGTCGAGCCAGCGCAGCTCTTCGCGCCAGGCACGCGTGACGTGGCTGTCGGAGCCGATCGAAATGGGAACGTTCGCGCCGAGCCAGCCCTCGAGGTCGCTGAGGCCGTCGCCGAGGTTGGCCTCCGTGCCCGGGCAGAGCACGACTCCGGCGCCACTGCGCGCCACCGCATCGACCTCGGCGCTCGTGCTGTGCGTCGCGTGGACCAGCTGCCAGCGCGCATCGAGCTGGCCCTCTCGCGCCAGCCACTCGATCGGCCGGACGCCGGTCGCGACGATGCAGTCGGCGACTTCGGCCCGCTGCTCGGCGACGTGGACGTGGATCGGAGCGCTCGATGCCTGCGCCCGCTGCCTCAGCTCGGCGATCGACGCCGCCGTCGCACCGCGCAACGAATGGATGGCGACCCCAGCATTCAGGAGCGGCCGGCCGCTCGCGGCGAGCGCTTCGTGCATCGCCCACACGTCGGCGGCAGAGGCGCGAAAGCGCCGCTGATCGACGCCGAGGCCCGGCTTCGCGAAGCCGGCGCGTTCGTAGAGCACGGGCAGCATCGTCAAGCCGATCCCGGCCTCGGCCGCCGCGTCGGCGACGGCCCACGAGAGCTCGAGCGGGTCGGCATACGGTCGGCCGTCGCGATCGTGCTGGAGGTAGTGGAACTCGCAGACCTGCGTGTAGCCGCCGTGCAGCAGCTCAACATACAGCTGCGCCGCGACGGCGCGAAGCTGCTCGGGCGTGATGCGCAGGGCGACGCCGTACATGCGGTCGCGCCACGACCAGAAATCGTCGCTCGGCGTCTCCCGCCTTTCGGCGAGTCCGGCGAAAGCGCGCTGGAACGCGTGGCTGTGCGCATTGACGAGGCCGGGAACGAGCGGACCCGCGAGCACCTGGCTGGCCGCCGGCGGCGGCGCAACGCCGGACCTGACTGCGGCCCAGCAGCCGTCGGCGCCGATCGACAGCAGCACGTTGTCGTGCCAGCCGCCCGGCAGCCACGCCTGTGGCGCCCAGAGCGTCGAGGTGCCGGGAGCGGAGGCGACTTCAGGCATCGGGCCTCCAGTCGATCGCCGTCTGCAACAGGCGGCGCAGCAGCGGCTCGAGCTCGGCCGCACGCAGCGCATCGATCTCGTAAGGCGACGACTCGGCCATGTAGCACGACCAGCACATCTCGAGCTGCACGGCGTGTGTCGCGGCCTCGGGCCGGCCGTAGTGGCGGGTGATGTAGCCGCCCTTGAAACGGCCGTCGGTGACGTGGCTGAAGCGCGCCTGCGCGTCGAGGACGCTCGTCAGCGCGGCGCGCAACGCCGGCGCGCAGCTCGTACCGCCGGCGGTGCCGAGGTTGAGGTCGGGCAACCGCCCCGGGAAGAGCCACGGCAGCGTCGACTTGATGCTGTGTCCGTCCCACACGACGGCGTGGCCGTACTGCGCCTTCAAGCGCCGCAGCTCGGCAGCGAGCGCGTCGTGGTAAGGGCGCCAGTAGGCGTCGCGCCGCGCCGCGACCTGCGCCGGGTCCGGCGCACGCCCTTCCCGGTATAGCGGCTCGCCGGAGAAGAAACGCGACGGACACAGCTCCGTGTTGTTCGCGCCCGGATACATCGGCGTGTTCTCGGGCGGGCGGTTGAGGTCGATCACGTAGCGCGAATGGCGCGGCGCAATCGTTCCGACGCCGAGGTCGCGGGCGAAGGCGTAGAGACGTTCGAGGTGCCAGTCCGTATCTTCGACCGCGCTCGCGCGCGCGACGTAGAGCGGGCGCAGCGCCTCGGGGATCAGCGTGCCGGTGTGCGGCAGGCTGACGAGCAGCGGAGTCGTCCCGCGCTGCAAGGTGTAGACGTTGTCAGTCACAGAGCCCCCACGCTTGTCGCTTCGCGCCTGCGCTGCCCCCCGAGGGGCGCGGCCGGCCGGACTCTCATGCCGGCCTCCTTTCAACACCGCCCTGGACGACGCGTTCGCACGGGTTGCGACCGCCGAACCAATAGGCGAGCTCGCTCGGGTGATCGAGCTTCCAGACGGCGAAGTCGGCGCGCTGCCCGGCGGCGAGGGTGCCGCGATCGGCGAGTCCCAGGGCGCGTGCACCATGCTGCGTCATGCCGCGCACCGCTTCTTCGGGAGTGAGCCGGAACAGCGTGCACGCCATGTTCAGCATCAGCAAGGGCGACAACGTCGGCGACGAGCCCGGGTTGTGATCGGTGGCGATGGCGATCGGCACGCCGGCGGCGCGCAACGCTGCGACCGGAGGGAGCTTCGTCTCGCGCAGGAAGTAGTAGGCGCCGGGCAGCAGGACGGCGACGCTGCCGGCCGCCGCCATCGCTGCGACGGCATCGTGGCCCGCGTATTCCAGGTGGTCGCACGACAAGGCACCGTGCTCCGCGGCGAGCACCGCGCCGCCCTGGTCGCTCAGCTGCTCGGCGTGCAGCTTGACCGGCAAGGCGAGAGCGCGCGCCGCAGCGAAGACACGCCGCGTCTGCGCCGCGCTGAAGCCGATGCGGTCGCAGAAGGCGTCGACGGCGTCGACCAGGCCTTCGCCGTGCAGCGCCGGCAGCCAGGCGCAGACGGCGTCGATGTAGGCGTCGGCACGGCCTTCGAATTCGGGCGGCAGCGCGTGTGCCGACAGGCACGTCGTTCGCACCGTCAGCGCCAGCTCGCGGCCGAGCCGGCGCGCGACGCGCAGGCACCGCGCTTCGTGCGCTGCGCTGAGCCCGTAGCCCGACTTGACTTCGAGCGTCGTCACGCCTTCGGCCATGAGGGCGAGAGCGCGAAGCCGAGCGCCGTCGAAGAGCGCCTCGTCGCTCGCCTCGCGCGTCGCCGCGACGGTCGAGCGGATGCCGCCGCCGGCGCGGGCGATGTCTTCGTAGCTCGCACCCTGCAGGCGCTGCTCGAACTCGCGCGCCCGCTCGCCGGCGTAGACGAGGTGCGTGTGGCAGTCGACGAGGCCCGGCGTGACGAGAGCGCCGCCCAGGTCGTTCTCGGCGTCGACGGCGAACCTGGACGGCAGCTCGGCTTCGGCGCCGACCCAGGCCAGGGTCGCGTCGTCG
>DATMGW010000150.1:0-20011 GCA_035555295.1 Caldimonas sp. | reverse complement strand
GCAGCACCGACCAGGCGGCGCTGTACTACGCGCTCAAGGCGGCGCGCCGGGTCTGGTGCGCCTTCGTCTTCGATCGCCAGATCCTCGATGTCCTGCCGCGCGCCGACCGCCGCGTCGAGTTCATCAGGCAAAGCGCCGAGGCGCTCGATGCCGAGCTCGCCGCCCTCGGCAACCGCCACGACACGCCGGGGGTTCGCCTGATCGTGCGTCACGGCAGCGCGGCCGACGAGATCGCTGCGCTGGCGAGCGAGCTGCACGTGCAGGCGGTCTACGCCAACCACGACGACGATCCGTACGCGCTGGCCCGCGACGCCGCGGTGCGCGGCGCGCTGGCCGACCGCGGCATCGCCCTGCATACGTCGAAGGACCACGTCGTCTTCGAGCGCAACGAGATCCTGACCGGCAGCGGCAAGCCCTACAGCGTCTTCACGCCGTACAAGGCGGCGTGGCTGAAGACGCTCGACGACTTCTCCCTGAAGGCCTACCCGGTCGAGCGCTACGCGGCGGCCCTGGCCGCGCCGCCCCCGGGCCTGGGGCATGGCGTGCCGGCACTCGCCGCGCTCGGTTTCGTGAAGACCAATCTCGAGGCGCTCAAGGTGCACGGCGGCAGCGCCGCCGCCGAGGCCTTGCTCGACGACTTCCTGGAGCGGATCGACGAGTACGACACGGCGCGCGACTTCCCCGCCGTCAAAGGGCCGAGCTACCTGGGCGTGCACCTGCGCTTCGGCACCCTGTCGATCCGCCGCCTGGTGCGCGCTGCGCGCGACCATGCGACCGCCCGGCGCTCGAGCCGCGGCGCCTCGGCCTGGCTCTCGGAGCTGATCTGGCGCGAGTTCTACCAGCAGGTCCTGCACCACCTGCCGCACGTCGTCGGTCACAGTTGCAGGCCGGAGTACGACCGGGTCCGCTTCGAGCACGGCAAGCACGCCGACGAAGCGTTCGCCGCCTGGTGCCAGGGGCACACCGGCTATCCGCTCGTCGACGCGGCGATGGCGCAGATCAACCAGACCGGCTACATGCACAACCGGCTGCGCATGGTGACGGCGAGCTTCCTCGTCAAGGACCTGGGGCTGGACTGGCGGCGCGGCGAAGCCTACTTTGCCGAGCATCTGATCGACTACGAGCTCGCCTCGAACAACGGCGGCTGGCAGTGGGCGGCGTCGACCGGCTGCGACGCGCAGCCGTGGTTTCGCATCTTCAATCCGCTGACGCAAAGCCGCCGGTTCGACCCCGAGGGCCGCTTCATCCGCCGCTATCTGCCGCAGCTCGCGCGCTTGGGCGACGACCTGATCCACGCGCCGTGGCAGGCCGGGCCGATCGACCTCGAGGCCGCCGGAGTCGTGCTCGGCCGCGACTACCCGCAGCCGATCGTCGATCACACCGAGGCGCGCGAACGGACCCTGGCGCGCTACTCGGCGGTACGATCGACCCAGCCCAGATAAGGGCTGCGCAGCGCCGGCCCGGCCGCCCGAGGAGCCGGGTGCCGTGGCTCCCCGGATCGCCGCTCAGGCCTCCGCCTTCGTCGTCGTGTAGCGGGCGACCAGGGCGAGCAGGTCTTCTTCCGAATAGGGCTTGCCGAGATAGTGATCGACGCCGAGCTCGGCGGCGTGATCGCGATGCTTCTGGGCGATGCGCGAGGTGATCATGATCACCGGCAGGGCGCGCCAGCGCGCGTCGGCGCGCAGGTTGCGGACGAGGTCGAAGCCGTCCATCCGCGGCATCTCGATATCGGAGAGCACAACCTGCGGCACCTCTTCGGCAAGTCGCTCGAGCGCGTCGAGCCCGTCCTTGGCGAGCGTGACGCGGTAGCCCTCGCGCACGAGAAGGCGCTGCGTGACGCGGCGCACGGTCAGCGAATCGTCGACGACGAGGATCAGCGGCGCAGTCGGCACCTGCACCGCCGCGGCGTCCGGCTGGCGCGCCCGCGCGTCGCCGAGCTGCATCGCCGCCAGCGTCGCTGCGCGCGCCTCGCTGCCGTACAGCGTTGCCAGCGCGACCGGGTTGTAGATGAGCGCCACCGCGCCCGACGCGAGCAGCGTCATGCCGGCCAGACCGGGCAGGCGCGACAGCTGCGGGCCGAGGTTCTTGACCACGACTTCGTGGTTGCCCAGCACTTCGTCGACGTGCACGGCGACGCGCTGCTGGGCGCTGCGAACGACGATGACGGCGCGCGTGCGCAGCTTCGTCTCCGACGGAGCCGCGCCCATCTGAAGCAGGGCGCCGAGCCAGAAGAATGGCAGGCTGCGCTCGCCGAATTCGTAGTTTCCGCTCGCGTAGGACGTGGCGATTTCCTGCGGCGTGGCCCGGCGCACGATCTCGATCAGCGTCGAAGGCACGGCGACCGTGTTGTCGCCGCAGCGCAGCATCACGACCTGCGTCACCGCCGTCGTCAGCGGCAATATGAGCTTGAACGAGGTGCCCTGGCCCGCCGCTGTCGCCGTCTCGATACGGCCGCCCATGGCGATCACGTCGGAGCGGACGACGTCCATACCGACGCCGCGGCCGGCGAGCTCGGTCACGACCTCGGCGGTCGAGAAGCCCGCCGTGAAGATGAGGTTGGCGAGTGCCGCGTCGTCGTGCGCGACGTTCGGGTCGAGAAGGCGCATCGCCACGCCCTTTTCGCGGATGCGCGCCAGGTCGAGCCCGGCGCCGTCGTCGCGAAACTCGACGCCGACTTCGTTGCCTTCGTGCGAGAGCGAAACGACGATGCTGCCGATCGGATCCTTGCCGGCCGCGCTGCGCCTTTCCGGCGCCTCGATGCCGTGCATCACTGCGTTGCGCAGCAGGTGCTCGAACGCGCCGGTCATGCGGTCGAGGACGCCGCGGTCGACTTCGATCGAGCCGCCGACGATGTCGAGACGCACCTGCTTGCCCGTTTCCTTGGCCGCGAGACGGACGACGCGGTACAGGCGATCCGACAAGCCCTCGAACTCGACCATGCGCGTGCGCAGCAGGTCGTCCTGCAGGTCGCGCGTCAGGCGTGCCTGGGCGACCAGCTCGTCTTCGGTCGTCTCGAGCGAGCGCTGCAAGGTGCGCTGCACGGTGGCGACGTCGTTGACCGACTCGGCCATCATCCGCGTCAGCTCCTGGAAGCGCGTGAAGCGGTCGAACTCGAGCGGATCGAAAGCCTGCGACGCGGCTTTCGCCGCCTCGAGCCGCGAGGTCATCTGCACCTCGCCTTGCAGCTCGATATCGCGCAGCTGGCCGCGCAACCGCTCGAGGTTCTCGGTCAGGTCCGACAGCGACCCCTTGATCTGGCCGACGCCCGACTCGATCCGCGAGCGCGTGATGCTCACCTCGCCGGCCTGGTTGACGAGGCGGTCGAGCAGCGGCGCGCGAACGCGCACCGCCGACTGCGCCGCAGCCTGCGCGCGCTCGGCCGGCTTGACCGGCGCCGCCGCGTCGCGAGCCGTGAAGCGCGACCAGTCGATTCCCGGCAGCTCGACCGCTGCGGAAGTCGGCGCCGGGCTCGGCGGCGACGCCACCTCGCTCAGCGGGGCGGCGCGACTCTTGCGCGATCCGCCCTTGCCGCCTCTCTTCGCTTCGGGCTCGGCCGGCGCCAGCGCCTCGGGCGCGATGATCCAGCCGCCGGCCGGCATCGCCGGCACGTCGGCCGCAGGCGCGACGGGCGCGGCGACGGGCACGGCGCGCGCGACCGGCGCATCGGGAGCGACGGCAGCCGCCACGGCGTCGGCGTAGGCCTGGGCGTCGCGGCTGCGCAGCGCATCGAAGGCATTCGTCATCGCGTCGGAGCGCGCCTGCAGCGTCTCGACCGCACCGGCGTCGACGCTGGCGTCGCCTGCTGTCAGGCGCTCGATCCGCGTTTCGAGTCGGTGCGCCATCTCGCCCAGGCGCATCGCGCCGGCCAGGCGCGCCCCGCCCTTGAGCGTATGCAGCGTGCGCATGCAGGCTGCGGCGTGTGCGGACTGGCCCGGCTGGCCGGCCCAGTCGCGCAGCTGGCCGGCGAGCTTGGGCAGCAACTCCTGCGCTTCTTCCTCGAAGATCGGGAAGAGCTCGAGATCGACGGCGTCGACCGCGTCGATGTCGTCATCGACGTCGCCGAAGGTCGAGGCGCGTGCCGGCTGCACCGGCCGCGCCAGATCCGTGGAGGCCTTGGCGAGCGGCTTGAGTTCGGAGACGCCGAGGGCGCCGAAGGTCGACAGCGCACCGAAGGTCGATGCGAGCGGTTCGGCCGGCTCGTCATGCTCGACGTGCCCGGCGTGCTCGGCATCGGGGGCGTGCTCGTCGGCCGCTTCGCGCGAATCGCCGTCGCCCGGCGCCGGCTCGGCAGCTCGCGCATCGGCTCGATGCGGCTCCTGCACCGTCTCGGCCGCCGCGGGCTGCAGCGCCGATGCGGCGACGACGACTTCGCTTTCATCGAGGCTCGCCGGACGCGTATCGGCTGCGGGCGCCTCGTCCGGCTCTTGCCTTTCGATGCTTGCGGCGGCCTCGTGCGAAGGGGCCGCCGGCTCGACGACCGCTTCGGCACGTGCCTCGTCGTCGTTGTCGTCGAGGCTGATGAGCGGCTCGACCGCCAGCGCCGCGTCGGGCGGCGATACGCTCTCGGCGCCCTCGGCGAGCTCCGACGCCGCGGTCACCGCCTCGAGGCGCAACGCCGAGCTCAGCTCGTGCTCGACCAGGCGGGCGAGCAGCTCGGGCGCAGGCTCCTTCAGGAAACCGGCTGCGAACTGGTGCAGGAGACGGCGGATCTCCTCGGCGGCGTTGACGAACAGGCGTGCTTCCTCGTCGGTGCCGTGGCCGATCACCTGCGATCGCGCCAGGGCGTGCTCGAGCGAGCGGGCCAGATGCGACAGGTCGGCGAACCCGACCGTCGCCGAGCTGCCGGCGAGCGAATGGGCCAGCGCGATCGGCGTCTCGCCGAGCGGCCGGTGCAGCTCCATCGCCCACTCGGCGACTTCGGTCATCAGGCGACGTGACAGCACGTCGGCTTCGTTGAGATAGATGTTGAAGAGCGGTATGCCGATGCGCAGCGGGCCGACGATCTTGACGTGCTCGTCGCCCGAGGCTGCGGGCTCGTCGGGCTCGCTCGACGTGAGAGGCGCGGCGCTCCCGATGTCGAGGTCGAGCGGTACGCCGGCCGTCGTCGCCGGACGCGCCGCCGACGGCAGCGCCTCGCCGCTCGACAGGTCGAGCAGGAGGCCGGGCGCCGTGGCGCCTCCGTCTTCGCCCGCAGTGCTCGGCGCGAGCGGCTCGAAGAGCGCTTGCGGCTCGGTCGGAGCACCGAGATCGAGATCGATCGGCCGGCTCACGACATCGAACTCGTTGCCCGACAGCGTCGTCTGCAGCGCCTCGTCGCGCGCGTCGTCGAAGCGATCGAACATCGCCGACGAAGCGAGGTCGAGATGGGGCAGCTCGTCCACCGCCGGGGGCGCTGTTTCGGACTTGTCGAGACCCGAGAGGTCGAGCTCGAAAGCGACCTCGGAAGCGGCCTCGGCGACTTCGGGCTCGGCGGCAGGGCGCGAAAGCTCGAGGTCGGCACGCGTCGGCAAGTCGGGCGGCAGGCCGATCGGCAGGGCGATGTCGGAGCTCTCCTCGCCTGTCTGCAGGCGCCGCGCGACACGGTCCGCAGCGACCTTGATCTCGCCTTCGCTGCGCCGCTCGTCCTTCTGCGCGGCGATGTCGTCGACCCAGCGTGCCAGATCGGCAAGGACCCAGGTGGTGAACTCGAGCAGGGGCGGCTCGACGGCACGCTGCTCGGCGAGCTGCGTGTTGTAGAGCTGCTCGCACGCCCACGCGGCCTCGCCGAAGGCCTTCAGGCCGACCATCCGCGAGCTGCCCTTGAGGGTGTGGAAGGCGCGCCGCACGGTCGTCAGCAAGCCGAGATCGGCGGGCGCGTGCGCGAGCTCGGCCGACGCCTCCTGGGCACCGGCGATCACCTCGCGCGCTTCCTCGAGGAAGACCTCGCGCATCTCCTCGTCGTGCTCGAGATCGCCGATCAGGACGATCGGCTTCATCGGCGCTTCGGCCTTGTCCTCGCCGACCGGGGCGAGCCCGGCCGGCTCGGTCGACGTGGCGACGAAGTCGACGAGCGCTTCCGACAACTCGCCTCGCGCCGTCGTCACCTTGCCCAGGTCGCCGGCGGCATGGAACAACGCTTCCTGTGCCTTCAGCACCGCTGCCGCCAGCGCCGGCTGGTCGGCGGCCTGCGCTTCGTGCGAGAGGATCTCGAGATCGCGCGTCACTTCCTGCAGCGGCACGTCGTCGCGCACCGAGCTGAAGGCGAGCATCTGGGCCTGCTCGAGGAGGCGCGGCTCGACGGGTACCGGTTTTTCCGCCCTCGCCGCGGTGCGCCCCATCACCGGAGCGAGCGTTCCCGCCGCGGCGTCGTAGACGAAGAGCGACTTGGCCATCTGCGGCTGCACGCTCAGCATGTCGATCATGAAGCCGAGTGCGCTCAGGTTGCCCGCCAGACGATTGAAGACGCCCGCCTGGGCGACCCGCTCCGGATCGACTTCGGTGGACACGAGGCCGTCGACCTCGTCGCGCATGCGCAGCAGCGCCTGCGATGCCGGGTCCATGCCGAGGACCGAGAGGACGCCGCGCATCGCGGTCAGCTGCACCGGGACATCGACGAGAACGCCCTTTTCGGCCGGATTGCGGAAGAAGGTGTCGATCGCCTTTTCCGCCTCGCCGAGCGAAGCGCGCAGCTCCTGGACGACGCTGCCCATCGTCTGCCGCTCGGAGACGCGCCGGTAGAGCTCCTCCATCCACGGCTCGAGCGGGTCGGGCGGAGCCTCCTGGCGAACCGCCGACAGGCGCTCGGCCAGGCGGCGGACGCGGCCGGCCTGCTCGGGGTCGTCGAAGTCGCCGTCCTCGAGGGCGGCTTCGATGTAGAGCAGGCTCGTCGCCACTTCCATCGCCAGCGCCGCCGGCGGCGCCGCGCCCGCGGCCTGCGTCTGCGTCACTGCCGTCTGCAGCTCGGCGGCGAACGATTCGCCGAAGGGGAACAGCTTGCGCAGCGAATCGCCGACCAGCGCGAACTGCTCGGCCAGGCCGCCGAGGCGATGCATTTCGCCGCCGGCGGTCGCCGACCACGCTTCCTTCGCGGCAACGACCCGCTTCTTGGCGTGGCTGATGATGGCCGGATCGAACCGGCCGAGCACGCTGAGCGAATAGTCGACCGGCGTCTGCTCGGGCAGGCCGAACGCGGCGCGCACCGCCGCCAGTCGCGGCACGCGGATGCCGCGGCCTGCCGGCGCACTCTGCGCGCAGAAGAAGAGCAGGTCGCGGGCGAGGCGCTCCGAGACATCGGAGTCGCCGCGCTGCAGGATGCGGAACTGGGCGAGCAGCCGCGACGCGACCCGCTTGGTGAAGATGTCGAAGCCGAGCAGGCCGTGGTGCTGCGCCTCGAAGACCGCCCCGGCGAGGTTCCAGAAAGTGCGCACCTGCGGATGCGACGAACCGGCGGCGAGGCCGGCGCAGATCTCGCTCATCCGTGCCGCGGCGGTGAGCGCCTGCGTGCCGCGCATCAGCTGCAGCAGATAGCCTTCCATCTGCGCGCGCACGCCCAGATCGGCGCTGCGCGGCAGGACGTCGGGGTCGGTCTCGATCTCGCGCCAGCGCCAATCCATCGCCCACAGGTCGGCCGGGTGCACGCGCTCGGCCTCGACCGCTTCCTGGACCGCGCGGTACTGCGGGAAGAGCGAGAGCGGCGAGACGGTCTTGCCGGCGAGCACGCGCGACAGGTAGTCGAGCAGGGCGAACGACGAACGCTCGATGTCGGCGACGAGCTCGGGCGTGAGCGCCTGCGGCCGCGAGATGCTGCGCTGCACGGCGGTCTCGCTGGCGCGCAGGACGATCGCCGCCGCCGGCAGCCCGACCAGCTCGAGCGCACCGACGCCCTGGTGGAGCTGCGCCCGCGCCGCGCGCAGCACGCCGGGGTCGACGGTGTCGAGGTCGGACCCCGTGACCGCCTCGAGGTCCTTGATGAAGCGGCGCAGCGACTTGTGCGCGGCGTCTAGCGAGCGACGCAGTTCCTCGTGGACCCAGGCGACGGCGCTCAGGTCATCACCGGACGCGGGGGCCGCGGTCGCGGCGGCGGATTCGTCGAGCGTGCTGTCCATGCGGCGCCTCGGCTGCTGTGGAGTGAGGGCCGTCGGCGCCCGGGATCGGTCGACTGTGGCGGGGTCGGTCAGGCGATCTTGAAGCGCGCGACCGACTGGCTGAGTTCCTCGGCGGTGCGCGACAACTCGCGCACCATCTGCGCCGTCGACCGCGTGCCTTCTCCGGTCTGCTCGGTCACGGCGAAGATGTGCTGGATGTTGGCGGCGACGACGTTGGCCGATTGCGCCTCCGAGAGCGATTGCTGCGAGATGCTCGAGACGAGGTCGGTCAGCTGGCGCGTCACCCGGTCGATCTCGCCGAGCGCCGTACCGGCCGCGTCCGACAGGCGCGTTCCCTCGACCACGCCCTGCGTCGAACGTTCCATGGCGCCGACGGCGTCCTGCGTGTCGGTCTGAATCGTCTTGACGAGCGCTGCGATCTGCCGCGTCGCATCGGCCGAGCGCTCCGCCAGCCGCTGCACTTCCTCGGCGACGACCGAGAAGCCCCGCCCCGCGTCGCCGGCCGAGGCCGCCTGGATCGCGGCGTTGAGCGCCAGCACGTTCGTCTGCTCCGTGATGTCCGAGATCAGCTCGGTGATTTCGCCGATCTCCTGCGACGACTCGCCCAGCCGCTTGATCCGCTTCGAGGTTTCCTGGATCTGGTCGCGGATCGAGTTCATGCCGCCGATCGTGTTCTGCACCGCCTTCAGGCCCGACTCGGCCGCCTGCAGCGATTGCCGCGCCACGTGCGCCGTTTCCTGCGCCTGCGACGAGACGTTGTTGATCCGACCGGCCATCTGCAGCACCGATTCGCCGGTGTCGCGGATCTCGCGCAGCTGCTCCGAAGAGGCGGCGAGCAGCTCGGTCGAATTGGCTTCGACCTGCTCGGTCGTCGTGGTCACGCGGCCGACCGTGCCCTGCACCTGCGAGACCAGGGTGCGAAGCTCCTCGACCGTGTAGTTCACCGAGTCGGCGATCGCACCCGTGATGTCTTCGGTCACGGTCGCCTGTTGCGTCAGGTCGCCTTCGGCGACACCCTGCAGCTCGTTCATGAGCCGCAGAATCGCCGCCTGGTTGGCGTCGTTGATGCGCTTGGCTTCCTGCTCCTGCGCCTTCGCCTCGAGGCTCTGGCTTTGCGCCAGCGAGGCGCGCTCGCCCTGGTCGGTCACGTACAGGCGCAGAAAGCCGGCGCCGCCGATGATGACGAGCAGCACGCACACGAACAGCAGCAGGAGCGTCCAGCCGCTCAGTCCGGATTCGTTGCTGAGCCGGTCCTGCACGACCTCGAGGTCCTTACGCAGCGGCTCGCTGTCGGAGATGATGGCGTTCTGCGCCTCGCGCGCCGAGTTCAGGCCGGCGAGGTTGTCGAGGATGACGCCGCCGCGCGTCTTCGTCTCCTGGTAGAGCTTCGACAGGGCGACCAGGCGCTCGCGCAGCTGCGGGTCGCGCGTTCCCGGCAGGCCCATCTGCGGGTTGCCGTCGAGCAGTGCCTTGGTGATCTCGTTGAACGAGTTCAGGTCCTTGCCGAGCAGGAACACGGCCTCCGGGTTGACGCCCTCGCCGGTGAGGAACTCGTTGGCCGATTTGCCGATGCGTTGCGTCAGCATGACGAGCTGGCCGAGCGCCGAAACCTCGACCGGGCTGGTGTCGCGCTGCAGCTTGAGCGACAAGATCGCTTCCGACGCCTCGAGCAATTCGAACGACTGCCGGTTGATCGCGCGCAGCGACAGGCCGACTTCGGTCAGCGCTTTCTGCTGTGCGAGGACGACGCCGGCGTTCTTCTCGGCGCGGTCGACGAGCGGAACGACCACATCGAGCGCGTCCTGCACGCCGGCCGGGGCCGCGGCGACGTTGCCCTGCCCGTTCTTCAGGCTGCGCACGTTGCTCGCGAGCACCTCGACGCTGTCCTTCACTTCGGGGAACGCGCTCGCGCTGCCGACGAGCGCCTGCGAGACCGATTTCGCCAGGCGCTGCGACTGCATCAGCGCCTGTCCGGTCGCGCCGACCTGGGCCGAGCCACGGCTCGCCGCGACAAAGGACAGGATGGTCAGGCCGATCAGGCCGACCAGGCCGAGGCCGAGCAGCGCGAGCAGGATGCGCTGCTGCTCGCCGACCGGGCGCTTGCCGATCAGCGGCAGGTTGCCGCCGAGCGCGGCGAGGCCGCTTTCGGCGCCCTGAACCCGCGTCTCGGTGAAATCGGCGATCTCCGAAGGTACCGCCTCCGAAATGATCGAGCCGGTGGGCGCCGGTACGGCCGCAGCGTCGCGAGGAGCGTCGAAAGCGGCCGCGGCCTCGGCGTCGGCGAGCGGCAGATCGGTCGCTGCGACGGCGGCTCCGCCCCCCGCCTGTGCATACGCGTCAGCGAAGGCCGCGTCGTCTTCGAGGACGTCGTGCTCCGCGGGCGCGCCTTTCTGGCCCCAACCTTTGATCTTGCTCACGAAGCTCATATGGCCCTCTCAAGGTTGACCTGCAGCGCCCGCCCGGCCGCCCGAAGGGCGCTGCCGCCCCTCGGAGGGGCGGCGAGCGAAGCGAGCGTGGGGGTCGTCATCACCTACCCGACGATCTTCAGGAACGACTCGTCTGCCGCCAGCTCGGCGAGGTTCAACTCCTGCCAGACACGCGCCGATCCGTCGCGATAGAGCGCGCCGGCGAACGCGGGACGCGAACCGCCCTCATCGACGTCGCGCGTCAACTCGTCCTCGCTGCGCAAGCCGGACAGTCGATCGACGAGCAGGACGCAATTGATGTCGAAGGCCTGGTTGAAGCCGACGAGGCGGGCCTGGTCACGCCCCGCTTCGGCCGTCTTCACGCCGAGGAACCCGGCGAGGTCGACGACGCCATGCAGATGGCCGCGCAGATTGGCGACGCCGAGGAACCAGCGGTGGCTGTGCGGCACGTGAAGGAGCGGCGACATCGCGAAGATCTCGCCGGCTTCGCGCAACGGAAAGAGAAAACCGCGCTGCCCGCACTCGACCGCCAGCCAGGACCGACCGAGCGGCTCGGTGCGAGCGGCCTGCAACCGCTCGGCGAGGCGGGTCTGGAGGTCGCGCAGGGCCTGCTTGTTTGCCATTCACGAAGGTCCCGATCCAACCGGCCTCATGACTTCTCAGTCGAAGGCGTGGATCTTGGCCATCAGCTCGGTCGGATCGACGGGCTTGACGATGTAGTCGCGCGCTCCCTGGCGCATGCCCCAGACCTTGTCGGTCTCCTGGTTCTTGCTCGTGCACATGATCACCGGAACGGCCGAGAAACGCGGGTCGCGCGTGATCGCCCGGGTCAGCTGGAAGCCGTTCTGGCCGGGCATGACGACATCCATCAGGATGAGGTCGGGCTTGTCCTCGCCGAGCCGCTTCATCGCGTCTTCGCCGTTCTCGGCGGTGCGCACGTCGAAACCGCGCTTGGCCAGCATCTCGGACAGATGGTGCAGCTCGGTCTTCGAATCGTCGACGAGCAGGATCTTCTGGATCGGCATGTGGCGGGCTCCCTCAATCACAACGAGCCGCGAGCGCGGCGCGCATGGTGCCGCGCATCACGCGGTGCGCCGATGCTGCTGCACGGCCTGCAGCAACTGGTCTTTCGTGAACGGCTTGGTCAGGTAGTCCTCCGAGCCGACCATGCGGCCGCGCGCCTTGTCGAAGAGGCCGTCCTTCGACGACAGCATGATGATCGGAACGCCGGCGAATTTCTGGTTGCGCTTGATGATCGCGCAGGTCTGGTAGCCGTCGAGACGCGGCATGAGGATGTCGCAGAAGATGAGGTCGGGATCGTGATCGTTGACCTTGGACAGCGCGTCGAACCCGTCTTCGGCGAGCAGCACCTCGTAGCCGCCTTGCTTGAGGAAGATCTCGGCGCTGCGCCGGATCGTGTTGCTGTCGTCGATGACGAGCACCTTGAGTCCTGCGGGATCGGCTGCGGCCGCGTTGCTCACCTAGCGTTCTCCTCTGTGGCTCTTGTGCCGGTGCGCACCGTGACCGCGCTCAGATCTGCACCATCTCGAAATCTTCCTTGCGCGCGCCGCATTCGGGACACGTCCAGTTCATCGGCACGTCGGCCCAGACGGTGCCCGCGGCAAGGCCGTGTTCAGGGTCTCCCGCCGCTTCGTCGTAAATCCATCCGCAGATCAGGCACATCCAGGTCTTCGGCTCGCTCACGGGTCAGTCGGTGCCTTCACTACAATGCAGCGGGATTGTAGACATGTGCCTCCGAGGAAAAGCAAGGCTCTGTAGGTACATACGCAACATTCTTCACGTTCGGCTAGAGGTCTGCCGGGGCCTCGACGCACGACTTTCCTCGCGGCTTTCGAGCATCCCATGACCGCCACCTCTCCGGCCACCGAGGCCGATTCCACCGATCCCGTCGAACAGCCTGCGCCGGCCTGCGTGATGAGCTTCAACGTCAGCGACCCGACGGGCGCAGGCGGGACGAGCGGCGACGTCGCGACGATCGCGGCGATGGGTGCGCACGCGCTGCCCGTCGTCACCAGCATCGTCATGCGCGACACCGCCGAGATCTTCGACCACCATGCGATCGACGCCGAGGTCATCGTCGAGCAGGCGAGAAGCGTGCTCGAGGACGTGACGATCGCCGCCTGGAAGGTCGGCTTTCTCGGCTCGACCGAAGGCGTCAGCGCCGTCGCCGAGATCCTCGCCGACTACCCGGACGTTCCGCTCGTCGCCTACCTGCCCAACCTCGCTTTCGTCGAGGAAGACGAGCAGCAGTCGTACCTCGATGCCTTTCGCGACCTCGTGCTGCCGCAGACCGAGGTGCTGGTCGGCAGCCACCAGACACTTTCCGATTTCCTCCTGCCCGATTGGAGCGGCGAGCGGCCGCCGTCGTCGCGCGAGATCGCCGTCGCCGCGAACAAGCACGGCGCGCGCTACGTGCTCGTGACGAGCGTGCCTCTGCCCGACCAGTTCCTCGACAACGTGCTCGCCTCGGCGCAGGGCGCCATCACCGGCGAGAAGTTCGAGCGCTTCGAGACGAGCTTCGTCGGCGCCGGCGAGACGCTCTCGGCCGGGCTCGCGGCGTTGCTGGCGACCGGAGTCGAGCTGCACGCCGCCGTCGGCGAAGCGCTTGCCTTTCTCGACCAGGCCCTCGACGCGGGCTTTCGCCCGGGCATGGGCAACGTCATTCCGGACCGCTTCTTCTGGGCCCTGCCCGAGGAGGAAGAAGGCGAGCCCGGCGACGCCGAGGCGGCTGTGCCCGAAGCGGAAACCGCCAAGGCGCCGAAGAATCCCCGCCACGTCCATTGAGGACCCGGCCGGATGAACTCCAGCCCCGGGCCGAGCGGCCGATGAACAACGCCGAGCTCTTCGAGCGGGCCCGGCGCGTCATTCCGGGCGGAGTCAACTCGCCGGTGCGGGCCTTCCGCGCCGTCGGCGGGACGCCGCGCTTCATCGCCAGCGCCGAAGGCGCATACATGGTCGACGCCGAGGGCAAGCGCTACATCGACTACATCGGCTCGTGGGGGCCGATGATTCTCGGCCACCGCCACCCGGCGGTCGAGGAAGCGGTGCATCGTGCCGTCGACCAGGGCCTGTCGTTCGGCGCCCCGACCGAGCGCGAGATCGAGCTCGCCGAGGAGATCCTGCGTCACGTGCCGAGCATGGAGCAGGTCCGCCTCGTCAGCTCGGGCACCGAGGCGGCGATGAGCGCGCTGCGCCTGGCGCGCGGCGCGACCGGGCGCAGCGTGATCGTCAAGTTCGAGGGCTGCTACCACGGCCACGCCGACGCCCTCCTCGTCAAGGCCGGCTCGGGCCTGGCGACCTTCGGCCATCCGACGAGCGCAGGCGTTCCCGAAGCCGTCGTCCAGGACACGCTGGTCCTCGAATACAACAGCGTGCCGCAGCTCGACGAGGCCTTCGCCCTGCACGGCCCGAGGATCGCGTGCGTCGTGATCGAGCCGATCGCCGGCAACATGAACTTCGTCCGCGCCAGCCTGCCTTTCATGGAGCGCTTGCGCGAGCTCTGCAGCGAGCACGGTGCCCTGCTCGTCTTCGACGAAGTCATGACGGGCTTTCGCGTCGGCCTCGGCGGCGCGCAGGCGCTTTATGCGCAGTCGCTCCCCGGCTTCGCTCCCGACCTCAGCGTCTTCGGCAAGGTGATCGGCGGCGGCATGCCGCTCGCGGCCTTCGGCGGCAAGCGCGCGGTGATGGAGCAGCTGGCGCCGCTCGGGCCCGTCTACCAGGCCGGGACGCTCTCCGGCAACCCGGTCGCCACCGCCTGCGGCCTCGCGACCCTGCGCGAGATCGCCAGGCCGGGCTTCTACGACGCGCTTGCCGCGCGCACGCGCACGCTGCTCGCTGGCCTGATCGCTGCCGGCGAAGCCGCCGGCGTGCCGATGGTCGGCGACTGCGAGGGCGGCATGTTCGGCTTCTTCTTCTCGGCCGAGCTGCCGCGCAAGTACAGCGACGTCATGGCCACCGATTCGGCCCGCTTCAATCGCTTCTTCCACGCCATGCTCGAGCGCGGCGTCTACCTGGCGCCGGCGCTCTACGAAGCCGGATTCGTCAGCGCGGCGCACAGCGAAGCCGACATCGCAGCGACCCTGGCCGCGGCGCGCGAAAGCGTTCGCCTCTGAAGCGCCGACCACCTCCGGTCAACCGGGAACCCAATCGGTCGGGTACTTCCAGAGGTCCTTCAGCAGGTAGTCCATCGGGATGTTGAGCGGCGTGTTCTTCGGCGGGATCGGCGCCGCGAACCAGCGGTCGTAGACGGGAAAGATCTCGCGGCTGATGATGAGGCGCTTCATCTCGTCGTCGACGATCTGCTTGAACTGCGGATCGTCCTTCGACATCATGATCGCGAGCGGCTCGATCGTCAGGAACTTGCCGACGACCTTGAGCTTCGACGGATCGACGCGCGAGGCGCGCAGACCGTAGAGCAGCACGTCGTCCATCGCGAAGCCCTCGACCTCGCCCTTTTCCACCATCTCGACGGCGCGCGCGTGGTCCGGCGCCTCGACGATCGTGATGCCGAGCAGGCGCTCCTTGTTGGCGCTGCTGACCGCCTTGAGCGGCGTCGTTCCCGTCGTCGAGACGAGCTTTTTCCCCTGGAATCCGCGCAGCTCGGTGACCGGCGACTCGGCGCGAACCAGGTAGCGCGCACCGGTGACGTAGTGCGGCACGGTGAACGCGACCTTCTGGCGGCGCTCGGCATTGTTCGTCGTCGAGCCGCATTCCAGGTCGGCGCGCCGCTCGACGATCGCCGCGATGCGGTCGGCCGGCGTCACCTTGAGGTAGTCGATCGCCAGCGTCTTCAGCCCGAGCCGGGCGCGAACGGCTTCGGCGATGCGCTTGCACAGGTCGATGGCGTAGCCGACCGGCTTGCCCGAGCCGTCGACGAAGGAAAACGGCACCGAGGATTCGCGATGGGCGATGACGATCGTGCCCCGGCTGCGGATGTCGTCCAGCACCGGCCCGGCGAGCGCCTGCCCGGCGACGGCGAGCATCGCCGCGGCGGCGAGGACGTGACGAAGGATGCGCAACGCGTTCCCTGGCGGCAACGGATCGACTGATTGTCCCGAAGCGGGGCTTCGGCCGAGCCGTTGATTCTCGCCGCGCGCGCGCGATGCGTCACGCCCGCCGGCCGAGCTCGCTGCCTAGAATGAGCCGATGCACCTGCACGTCCTCGGCATCTGCGGCACCTTCATGGGCGGCCTGGCGGCGCTCGCCCGCGAAGCCGGGCACCGCGTGACGGGCTGCGACAAGGACGTCTACCCGCCGATGAGCGAGCAGCTCGCCGGCCTCGGCATCGAGCTGATCGAAGGCTGGGGCGCCGGGCAGCTCGGGCTCGCACCCGACTGCTTCGTCGTCGGCAACGCGATCACGCGCGGCAACCCGCTCATGGAAGCGATCCTCGATGCCGGAGCGCCGTACACGAGCGGCCCGCAATGGCTCGCCGAGCACGTGCTCGCCGGCCGCCACGTGCTCGCCGTCGCCGGAACGCACGGCAAGACGGGGACGACGGCGATGCTCGCCTGGATCCTCGAGTCGGCGGGCCGCGCCCCCGGCTTCCTGGTCGGCGGCGTGCCGCTCGACTTCGGCGTCTCGGCGCGCCTCGGCGAAAAGGCTGCCCCCTTCGTCATCGAGGCCGACGAGTACGACACGGCGTTCTTCGACAAGCGCAGCAAGTTCGTCCACTACCGGCCGCGCACGGCGATCCTCAACAACCTCGAGTTCGACCACGCCGACATCTTCGACGACCTCGCCGCGATCGAGCGGCAGTTCCACCACTTCGTGCGCACCGTTCCGGCGAGCGGGCGGCTCGTCGTCAACGCGCGCGACGACGCGTTGCGGCGCGTCCTCGCGATGGGCTGCTGGAGCGAGGTGCAGCGCTTCGGCGGCCGGAAGGAAGAGCCGGGAATGCTGCGCGCGCGCGGCGAGCCGCACGCCTTCGACGTGCTGCGCGGCGGCCTGAAGATCGCTCGCATCGACTGGCAACTCCTCGGCGAGCACAACCAGCTGAACGCGCTCGCCGCGATCGGCGCGGCCGAGCACATCGGCATCACGCCCGAGGCTGCGGCGCGCGCGCTCGGGCGCTTTCGCAACGTGCGGCGCCGCCTCGAGCGGCGCGGCGAAGCACATGGCGTCGTCGTCTACGACGACTTCGCGCACCACCCGACCGCCATCCGCACCACCCTCGACGGGCTGCGCCGCAAGGTCGGCACGGCGCGCATCCTCGCCGTCTTCGAGCCGCGCACCAACACGATGAAGCTCGGCGCGATGAAGGCGCAGCTGCCGTGGGCGCTCGAGGAAGCGGACCTCGCTTTCTGCCACGCCGGCGGGCTCGGCTGGGACGCGGCCGAGGCGCTGAAGCCGCTCGGCGCGCGAGCCTTCATCGCGCGCGGCATCGACGAGCTGGTCGCCCAGGTCGTCGCCGCGGCGCGGCCGGGCGATCTGGTCGTGTGCATGAGCAACGGCGGCTTCGGCGGCATTCATGCGAAGCTGCTCGCAGCGCTCGCCGCGGCGCACCCGGCCGACACGGCGCGCGCCGCCGCGTGAGCGACGCGTCATCCGGCGCGGCGCCCGGGCCGCCGCTTCGGCACCTGCTCTATCTGCACGGCTTTCGCTCGTCGCCGCAATCGACCAAGGCGCGTCGCGTCGCCGCGTGGCTGCAAGCGCACCGGCCGGAGCTCGACTGGGTCTGCCCGCAACTGCCGCCTTCGCCGCGGCAGGCGATCGCGGACGTCGACGCGGCGATCGCCGCCTGGCCGCGCGATCGAATGGCGGTTATCGGCAGCTCGCTGGGCGGCTTCTATGCGACCGCGGTCGCCGAGCGCACCGGCTGCCGCGCCGTCGTCCTCAATCCCGCCGTCGACCCGGCGCGCGACCTGGCCGGCTTCATCGGCGAACACAAGGCGTGGCACGGCGACGAACGGTTCTTCTTTCGCGCCGGGTACATCGCCGAGCTTCGCGACGTCGCGCCGCCGCCTGTCCTCACGCATCGCGAGCGTTACCTCGCCGTCATCGCCAAGGGCGACGAGCTGCTGTCGTGGCAGGAGATGAGTGCGCGCTACGCCGGCTGCCGCATGCGGCTCATCGAAGGCAGCGACCACGCGCTCTCCGACTTCGACGCGCACCTGCCGGCGGTCGTCGAATTCCTCGGCTTGTGACCTCGCCTCAGCGGTACCAGTGATAGATCGTGTAGACGACGCGGCCCCAGACCTCGACGTTGAACCAGAGCAGCAGCGCGAGCCAGAGCCAGTGCCGAAATCGCCGCGCACGACGCAGCCAGAGGTCGGCGTTTTCGGCGATGTTGATCGCCAGGCTGAGCAACGACCCGATCGCGAACAGGACGCTGGCTATGCCGACGATCCAGCGGAAGACGATCACGCGGGGCTCATCCCGATTCGGTCAGCCGCTGCACGATCAGCACGGCGAAGAAGGCGAGGCCGACGACGACGGTCCAGCTGACGAGACGGATGCCGTAGCTGCGATAGCGAGCCTGCCCGCTCACCGCGTAGGCGGCAAAGCACGCGGCTGCGGCCACCAGCATCAGCAGCAGCAGCACCCGGAATGCGCCCATCGGCGATCGTCGTTCCTTACCAGGCCGGCGCGAGCTCGGCGAAGCCGGCCGGCGCCTGCGTCTCGTCGTCGAAGGTGACCGTTTCGTAGGCACTTCGATCGGACAGCAGGGCGCGGACGAGCCTGTTGTTCAGGGCATGTCCCGACTTGTAGGCGCGATACGAGGCGAGCAGCGGGCGGCCGACCATCATCATGTCGCCGATCGCATCGAGGATCTTGTGCTTGACGAACTCGTCGTCGTAGCGAAGCCCCTCGCTGTTGAGGATCTTGTACTCGTCGACGGCGACGACGTTGTCGAGACTCACGCCGCGGCCGAGGCCGCGCGAGCGCATCAGGTCGAGCTCCTTGGTGAAGCCGAAGGTGCGCGCCCGCGCGATCTCGCGCTTGTAGCGCGCCGGGTCCATCTCGAAGACGAACTGCTGCCCGGTCTGGCTGACTGCCGGGTGGTCGAACTCGATCTCGAAGGCGAGCTTGTAGCCCTCGTAGGGCTCGAGGCGGGCCCACTTCAGCGCCGCCCCCTCGCCTTCGCGGATCTCGACCGGGCGTTTGACGCGCAGGAACCGCTTCGGCGCGTCCTGCATGACGATTCCCGCGCTTTGCAGCAGGAACACGAACGACGCGGCCGAGCCGTCGAGGATCGGCACCTCTTCGGCCGTGATGTCGACGACCAGGTTGTCGAGGCCGAGACCCGAGCACGCCGAGAGCAGATGCTCGACCGTCTTCACCTTCGGCCCGTCGAGGTCGCCGCCGGCGGAGATCGTCGTCGCCAGGCGCGTGTCGCAGACCGAGAAGGCATCGGCCCTGATGTCGACCGAGCGCGGCAGGTCGACGCGGCGAAAGACGATGCCGGTATCGGGCGGCGCCGGCCGCAAGGTCATCTCGACCCGCTGCCCGCCGTGCACACCGACGCCGACGGCACGGGTCAGGGACTTGAGTGTGCGCTGCGCCAGCATGTTGCAATTCTAGGCGGCCGCCCTCCATCCGCCGGCATGTTGGAGACTGGTGCCGTCAGAAGCGTCGCGAGCAGGCCGAGGTGCGTCCGCAGGAGCGCAGCCGTACTTGATGTACGGCGAGCACCTCCGGACGCAGATCGGTCCGCACAGTAGCCTCGGGCGGCATCAGTCCGCTTGCTTGCGCAGGAACGCAGGGATCTCGATCTCGTCCATGCCGTTGCTCGCCAGCGCGTCGACCTTCGCCGCCGCGGTGCGGCCGTTGCGCCAGACGCTCGGCGTCGTCAGGCCCGAATAGTCGTGCGTCGGCGGCGGCATCTGCACCTGCTGGTTCAGCACCGGCAGGTTGTCGGTGCCGGTGCGCTGCACCGCGGCGCTGTGCACGACGGCGATCGGCGGCGCCTGGACGCGTCGCGCCGGGCTCAGGCCCGTGGCAATGACGGTGACGCGCAACTGGTCGCCGAGCGAATCGTCGTAGGCCGTGCCGTAGATGACGTGCGCTTCCTCGGCGGCGTAGCGGCGGATCGTGTTCATCGCGTTGCGGCTCTCGCTCAACTTGAAGTTCGTGCGATTCGCCGCGATCAGCACCAGAACGCCGCGCGCGCCCGACAGGTCGATGCCTTCGAGCAGCGGGCAGGCGACCGCGGCTTCGGCCGCCTTGGCGGCGCGATCCGGGCCCGACGCGATCGCCGTTCCCATCATCGCCTTGCCCGGCTCGCTCATCACCGTCTTGACGTCCTCGAAGTCGACGTTGACGAGGCCCGGGATGTGGATGATGTCGCTGATGCCGCCGACGGCGTTCTTCAGCACGTCGTTGGCGTGGGCGAAGGCCTGGTCCTGCGTCACGTCGTCGCCGAGCACGTCGAGCAGCTTGTCGTTGAGGATGACGATCAGCGAATCGACGTTCGCCTCGAGCTCGGCGACGCCCGCGTCGGCGGCCTTCAGGCGGCGCGGCCCTTCGAACTCGAAGGGC
>DATMGW010000149.1:0-10085 GCA_035555295.1 Caldimonas sp. | reverse complement strand
CCGCGCTATTTCCCGGCGGCGTCGCTGCCAAAGTCGGCCGATCTGTCCCGCCTCGTCGCCGTCTCGCGCGAGCTGCGCCGCTTCGCCCAGGACGCCGAGCACCCGTGGCTTGCCGATCTCAGCATCGACAGTCTGGTCGCGCAATGCCGCGAAGCGTTGCAAACGCCGCGCTCGCCGCGTCGCGAGCTTGAGGTCGACTCGCTACACTCGCGCGCATGAGCGAACCTCCCGTTGCGCGCGCCGCGAAGCCTGCTGCGGCCACGCCGAGCGCGGCCGTGTCGCGGCCGAGCGTCATCCAGCTCGTGTTTCGCGAGAAGGGCGCGCTGTACGCGGCCTACATGCCGATGTTCACCGACGGCGGCATCTTCGTGCCGACGACGCGCGAATACAAGCTCGGTGAAGACATCTATCTCCTGCTCTCGCTGCCCGATGATCCGCAGCGCTATCCGGTGGCGGGGAAGGTGGGATGGATCACGCCTGCGAACGCTTCCGGCGGTCGCACCCAGGGCGTCGGAGTCAGGTTTCCGGCCGACGACAAGAGCCGCGGCCTGCGCCTGCGCATCGAGGAGACCTTGGGCACGTCGCTTTCGTCCGCCAAGCCGACGCAGACCATCTGAGAGGCGATTCGCCGCTCGCCGCAGCGCGACGCTGCCGGGCAGAATCGACGCATGTTCGTCGACTCCCACTGCCACCTGAGCTTCCCGGAATTCGCCGACCGGCTGCCCGAGATCCGCGCTGCCATGGCCGAGGCGGGCGTCGATCGCGCGCTTTGCATCTGCACGACGCTCGAGGAGTTCGACCTCGTGCACTCGCTCGCGACGCGCTACGACAACTTCTGGTGCAGCGCCGGGGTGCATCCGGACAATGTCGACGTCCGAGAGCCGAGCCTCGTCGACCTGCTTGCCCTGACCGCCCGACCGAAGGTCGTGGCGATCGGCGAAACGGGACTCGACTACTACCGTCTCGGCGAGCGAAGCGTCGCCGAAATGGGCTGGCAGCGCGATCGCTTTCGCGTCCACATCCGTGCCGCCCGGGCGAGCGGGCTGCCGCTTGTGATCCATA
This sequence comes from Caldimonas sp., assembly GCA_035555295.1. GTDB lineage: Bacteria > Pseudomonadota > Gammaproteobacteria > Burkholderiales > Burkholderiaceae_C > Schlegelella_A. The sequence goes on along the minus strand of DATMGW010000149.1, from coordinate 9,023 downwards.
CGCGAAGCGCCTCCGACGATACTTTGGGCGTGCTGCGCGAAGAAGGAGGCGACCAGGCGAGCGGCGTCTTCCATTGCTTCACGGAAAGCGCGAGCTTCGCCCGGGCCGCTCTCGACCTCGGGTACTACATCTCGTTTTCCGGCATCCTGACCTTCAAGACGGCCCACGAGCTGCGCGAGGTCGCCGCGTTCGTGCCGCTCGACCGCTGCCTGATCGAGACCGACAGCCCGTACCTCGCGCCGGTGCCGTACCGCGGCAAGACGAATTCGCCAGCCTACGTCCCGTGGGTCGCGCGCGGGCTCGCCGAGGCGAAAGGCCTGGACATCGCGGTCGTCGCGGCGGCAACGAGCCGGAATTTCGAGTCACTCTTCGCCCGGACGGCCGACTGGCAGACGCTGGCGAACTTCGAAAGTACTTGAAGAAAGAGCGACAAGCCGTTTCTACGGAACTTCAAGTATTACATTTAACCTATAAGATAAGACATTGTCAGATAAGTAGTATTTATCAGTTTATGGACGAGATCAACGGTCTCACTCCGACAGACCTGTCGGAATCTTCCTGACGCGACAAACGGCAAGGCACCGGCTATTTCGAGGCGACGCGGCTCCGTACATTGGCTCGACCGCAAACGCCCGAGGAAGATGCCATGGACTGGATGACCGCCGCCGCCAATCCGTTTGCGCTGATGACCGCTCCCGAAGCGATCTTCGCTGCGATCGAGCGCTCCGAGCGTCTGGCTCGCTTGCAGAGCACGATTTGCCGGCCGCTCGACAAGCCCAGACCCGAGCCGACGCCAGTTGACGTCAAGGCCTTCGACGAGCAGGTCGAAGCGATCCAGGTCGAAGAATCGACGTCGTTCGGCGAGTGAGGCTCGGCCGGCGCGATTGCGCCCGCATGGCCGGTTCCCGCTAGAACGAGCGAGGCAAGCCGAGTACGTGCTCGGCCACGTAGGCAAGGATCAGGTTCGTCGAGATCGGCGCCACCTGGTAGAGCCGCGTCTCGCGGAACTTGCGCTCGACGTCGTATTCGGCGGCGAAGCCGAATCCGCCGTGAAACTGGATCGCTGCGTTCGCCGCTTCCCACGAGGCCTTGGCTGCAAGGTACTTGGCCATGTTGGCCTCAGCGCCGCACGGCGCATGCGCGTCGAAGAGCCGGCATGCCTTCCAGCGCATCAGGTCGGCCGCCTCGATCTCGATGTGGGCCTCGGCGATCGGAAACTGCACGCCCTGGTTCTGGCCGATCGGCCGGCCGAAGACGCGGCGCTCGCCGACGTAGCGCGTGACGCGATCGATGAACCAGCGCCCGTCGCCGATGCACTCGGCAGCGATCAGCGTGCGCTCGGCGTTGAGGCCGTCGAGGATGTAGCGAAAGCCCTGGCCCTCGGCGCCGATCAGGTTGTCTGCGGGAATCTCGAGATTCTCGAAGAACAGCTCGTTGGTCTCGTGGTTGACCATGTTGGCGATCGGCCTGATCGTCATGCCTTTCTTCAGCGCCTCGTGCAGGTCGACGATGAAGATCGACAGGCCGCTCGACTTCTTCGCGACCTCGGAGAGCGGCGTCGTTCGCGCCAGCAGGATCATGAAGTCGGAATGCTGGACGCGCGAGATCCAGACCTTCTGCCCGTCGACGACATAGCGGTCGCCGCGGCGGACCGCCGCGGTCCGGATCTGCGTCGTGTCGGTGCCGGCGCTCGGCTCCGTCACGGCCATCGATTGCAGCCGCCATTCGCCGCTGGCGATGCGCGGAAGGTAGCGCGCCTTCTGCGCCTCGGAGCCGTGGCGCAGCAGCGTGCCCATGTTGTACATCTGGCCGTGGCAGGCACCCGAGTTGCCGCCGGCGCGGTTGATTTCCTCCATCACGACCGACGCTTCGGCGAGGCCGAGCCCGGCACCGCCATAGGCTTCCGGGATCAGCGCGGCGAGCCATCCGGCTTTCGTCAAGGCGTCGACGAAGTCCACGGGATAGCCGCGCTCGGCGTCGACGCGCCGAAAGTACTCGTCGGGAAACTGCTTGCACAGCGCGCGAATGGCGTCGCGGATTGCGTTGAAGCCGGGGTCGGTGTCGGTCGACGTCATGGGGAATGGGCGAGCGTAGCAAAGTGCGCCGTGCCAGTCGCGTTGGTGCATCATTCACACGCGACAATGTATATTATGTAAACTACAATACGACTACGAATGAGAAGGAATTGGCTTGCTTCGCTGCTTCGCACAGCGACTGTGCGGTGCACGCATCGTCGCGCACAAACCCGTGCTGACAGCATGCCCCACTCGCCCTAGCATTGCCGCTTCGCCAATGCGCCGAAGCAGTGCGCCGGCCGCCCGATTGCCGAGCGTGCGGAAAGGGATCTTGCAGGCTACCGAAATCGGTCACCCCGATTACTTCCACAAAGTCGTCGACTGCCAGTGGGCCTGTCCCGCCCACACCCCCGTCCCCGAATACATCCGCCTGATCGCCGCCGGTGACTACACCAGGGCCTACATGGTGAACTGGGAATCGAACGTATTCCCGGGCATCCTCGGGCGCACCTGTGATCGTCCCTGCGAGCCTGCCTGCCGGCGCGGCCGGGTCGAAGAGGCACAGGCGGAAAAGCCGGAGCCGGTGGCGATCTGCCGTCTGAAGCGCGTTGCTGCAGACTACAAGGACGACATCACCGGCTACCTGCCGCGCATGGTCGCGGCGAAGAACGGCAAGCGCATCGCCTGCGTCGGTGCCGGGCCGGCCGCGTTGACGGTGGCGCGCGACCTGGCGCCGCTCGGCTACGACGTGGTCGTCTTCGACGGCGACACCAAGGCCGGCGGAATGATCCGCTCGCAGATTCCGCGCTTTCGCCTTCCCGACGAAGTGATCGACGAAGAGACCGGCTACGTCCTCAAGCTCGGCGTCGAGTTCCGCGGTGGGACGCGGATCGATTCGATGCAGGCGCTCCTCGACGAAGGCTGGGACGCGATCTTCGTCGGCTCGGGGGCGCCGCGCGGCCGCGACCTCACGATCCCGGGGCGCACCGAGGCGGCGGCGAACATCCACATCGGCATCGACTGGCTGTCCTCCGTGTCGTTCGGCCACGTCACGAAGATCGGCAAGCGCGTCATCGTCCTGGGCGGCGGCAACACGGCGATGGATTGCTGCCGCAGCTCCAGGCGCCTGGGCGGCAGCGAGGTCAAGGTGATCGTGCGCTCGCCTTTCGAGGAAATGAAGGCCTCGCCGTGGGAAAAGGAAGACGCGATCCACGAAGGTATTCCGATCCTCGACTGCCTGGTGCCGAAAGCCTTCCTGCACGACAACGGCAAGCTGACCGCAATGAGCTTCGACAAGGTCCGCGCCGTCCGCGACGAGAAGGGTCGGCGCCAACTGATCTCGACCGGCGAGCCCGAGCAGGTCTTCGAATGCGACGACGTGCTCGTCGCGGTCGGCCAGGAGAACGCCTTCCCCTGGATCGAGCGCAACGCGGGAATAGCCTTCGACGAATGGGGCATGCCGGTGATCGATCCCGTCACCCTGCAGGCGAGCCTGCCGCGCGTCTACTTCGGCGGCGACGCCGCGCTCGGGCCGAAGAACATCATCTGGGCGGTCGCGCAAGGCCATGCCGCGGCGATCTCGATCGACAAGTTCCTGCACGGCGAGGACGTCAGCGTGCGCCCTGCCCCCGGCGTGACCCTGATCTCGCAGAAGATGGGCATCCACGAGTGGGCCTACGACAACGACGTGACCAGCGAGCTGCGCAGCAAGGTACCGTGGCGCGACATGAAACAGTCGCTGCGCAACATCAAGATCGAGGTCGAGCTCGGCTTCGACGTCGCCACGGCCTGGAAGGAAGCGCAGCGCTGCCTCAACTGCGACGTGCAGACCGTGTTCTCGACCGCCCAGTGCATCGAGTGCGATGCCTGCGTCGACATCTGTCCGACCGACTGCATCACCTTCACGACGAACGGCGACGAGGCCGACCTGCGCAGCCGCCTGCGCGCGCCGGCGCGTCACCCCGAGCAGGCGCTCTACGTCTCGGGCGAGCTGAAGACCGGCCGCGTCATGGTGAAGGACGAAGACGTGTGCCTGCACTGCGGCCTGTGCGCCGAGCGCTGCCCGACCGGCGCCTGGGACATGCAGAAGTTCACCGTCTCGCAGACGCGCGCCGGGCGGGGTTGCCGCAGCGCCGCTGCGGGCGCCAGCGCGAACAAGGACAAAGTGGCCGCACTGAAATGAGAACCACACGCTCACCATGTTCGCGGCCCCCTGGGCGGGCGCCATCGCTCTTCGAACGGCCGGGCGGGCGCTGAAAATGACTTCCAACGTCAGGGCCGGCAACACGCCGCGCATCGAGGCCGTCAACGATTTCGTCATCAAGTTCGCCAACGTCAACGGCTCGGGCTCGGCGTCGGCGAACGAGCTGTTCGCGCGCAGCCTCCTGCGCGTCGGCGTGCCGGTCAGCCCGCGCAACATCTTTCCCTCCAACATCCAGGGCCTGCCGACCTGGTACGAGGTGCGCGTCAACGAGCGTGGCTACCTGGGCCGGCGTGGCGGCGTCGACCTGATGGTGGCGATGAACCCGCAGACGTGGGAGCAGGACCTGGCCGAGATCGAGCCCGGCGGCTACCTGATCTACGACAGCTCGAAGCCGATCCCGGCGTCGAGCTTCCGCGACGACGTCAACGTCCTCGGCGTCCCCCTCACCGACTTGTGCGCCACTCGCTACACCGACCCGCGCGAGCGCCAGCTGCTGAAGAACATCGTCTACGTCGGCGTTCTGGCGGCGATGCTGGGCGTCGAGCCCGAGGTCATCGCGACGCTGCTCGGTGAACAGTACAAGGGCAAGACCAAGCTGCTGCAGCCCAACCTCGATGCCTTCATGATGGGCCTGCACCACGGCCGCGAGTACTTCGACGACGCGCTGGGCCTCAGGATCGAACGGCGCGATGCGGTCGGCAAGCGCATCTTCATCGAGGGCAACGCCGCTGCCGCGCTCGGCTGCGTCTACGGCGGCGCGACGGTGTGCGCCTGGTATCCGATCACGCCGAGCTCTTCGCTCGCCGAGGCGTTCCAGAAGTATTGCTCGCGCCTGCGCGTCGACAAGCAGAGCGGCAAGAACAAGTTCGCGATCGTCCAGGCCGAAGACGAGATCGCCTCGATCGGAATCGTCGTCGGCGCCGGCTGGAACGGCGCGCGCGCCTTCACCGCGACCTCGGGCCCCGGCGTCTCGCTGATGACCGAGTTCATCGGCCTGGCCTACTTCGCCGAAATCCCGGTCACGATCATCGACGTGCAGCGCGGCGGCCCTTCCACCGGCATGCCGACGCGCACGCAGCAGGCCGACCTCCTCTCCTGCGCCTACGCTTCGCACGGCGATACCAAGCATGTCCTCCTCTTCCCCGAAGACCCGCGCGAGTGCTTCGATTTCGCCGCCGCCGCACTCGACCTCGCCGACCGCCTGCAGACCCCGATCTTCCTGATGACCGACCTCGACATCGGCATGAACCACCGGCTCTGCGAGCCGCTCGAGTGGGACGACTCCCGAAGCTACGACCGCGGCAAGGTGATGAGCGCAGCCGACCTCGAGGCCGGCAAGGACTTCGGCCGCTACCTCGACGTCGACGGCGACGGCATTCCCTGGCGCACCCTGCCCGGTACGCATCCGAGCAAGGGCGCCTACTTCACGCGCGGCACGACGCGCGACGCCTATGCGAACTACTCCGAGGCCGGATCCGACTACCTGTACAACGTGACCCGGCTGCTGAAGAAGTTCGAGACCGCCAAGTTGCTCGTTCCCCAGCCGGTGCTGCGGGCGGCGGCGCGGCCGACGCGATTCGGAGCGATCTACTACGGCTCGACCGCCCCGTCGATGGCCGAGGCCATCGACGAGCTGCAGGCCGACGGCGTTCACCTCGACACGCTGCGCGTCCGCGCGTTTCCGTTCAGCGCTGTCGTCGACCGCTTCATCGCCGATCACGACTGCGTGTTCGTGGTCGAGCAGAACCGCGACGCCCAGCTGCGCATGATGATCGTCAACGAGCAGGGAGTGGATCCGGCCAGGCTCGAGCCGATCCTGCACTACGACGGCACGCCGATCACGGCGCGCTTCATCATCGGCGCGATCACCGCGCGGATGTGCGCCGACAACGTCGAGCCGATCAGCAAGCAAGGGCTGGCTGCATGAGCTACCTCGCCAAGCCGAAGCTCCATCACCCGACGCTGCCGGCGAACAAGCTCGGCTTCACCCGGCGCGACTACGAAGGCAAGATCTCGACGCTGTGCGCCGGCTGTGGCCACGATTCGATCTCGGCCGCCCTGGTTCAGGCGTGCTGGGAGCTCGACATCGAGCCGCACCGCCTCGCCAAGCTCTCGGGGATCGGCTGCTCGTCGAAGACGCCCGACTACTTCCTCGGCGCCTCGCACGGCTTCAATACCGTGCACGGCCGGATGCCCTCGGTGCTGACCGGCGCCAACCTGGCGAATCGCGAGCTGCTCTACCTCGGCGTCAGCGGCGACGGCGATTCCGCCTCGATCGGCCTCGGCCAGTTCGCGCACGCGATGCGGCGCGGTGTCGACATGACCTACATCGTCGAGAACAACGGTGTCTACGGCCTGACCAAGGGCCAGTTCTCCGCCACCGCCGATCCCGGCAGCAAGAGCAAGCGCGGTGTCGTCAACACCGACACGGCGATCGATCTCGTCGCCATGGCGCTGCAGCTCGGCGCGACCTACGTCGGGCGAAGCTTTTCGGGCGACAAGGAGCAGCTCGTGCCGCTCATCAAGGGCGCGCTCGCGCATCGCGGCGCCGCGCTCCTCGACGTCATCAGCCCGTGTGTCGCCTTCAACAATCATCCGGGCAGCACCAAGAGCTACGACTACGTTCGCGCCCACAACGAGGCGGTGAACCGGCTCGACTTCATGCCCCGGCGCGACACGATCACGGCTGCCTACGCGCCCGGCGAAGTGATCGAGGTGACGCAGCACGACGGCAGCGTGCTGCGCCTGCGCAAGCTCGCCGAGGGCTACGACCCGGGCGACCGTCTGGCCGCCATGACGCACATCGCGGCATACGAGGCGCGAGGCGAAATCCTGACCGGATTGCTCTATGTCGACGCTGCCGCCGAAGACCTGCACGCGCATCTGAAGACGGTCGACGTCGCCCTGAACCGTCTGGGCGAAAGGGAGCTGTGCCCCGGCGCGGCGGCGCTCGAGGCGATCAACGCCGAGCTGCTTTGAATCCGCCGGGATGAGCCAGGCCCCGATCGATCTTCGTTCTGACACCGTCACACGCCCGTCTCCGGCGATGCGCGAGGTGATCGCCGCGGCGCCGGTCGGCGACGACCAGTACGGCGACGACCCCAGCGTCAATCGCCTGCAGGAGTATGCCGCGGCGTTGCTCGGCAAGGAAGCGGCGCTCTGGCTGCCGAGCGGCACGATGGCCAATCAGGTCGCCCTGCGCGTGCTGACGCGGCCGGGCGACGACGTGATCGTCAGCCGCGAAGCCCACGCCGCCTGGCACGAGGCGGGCGGATCGGCCGCCAACGCCGGCGTCCAGCTCACCGAGATCGGCGCGCGCGGCACGTTCACGGCCGAAGCGTTCGCCGCGGCGGTCAAGCCGCGATCGCTCGGCATCTTCCCGCCGACGACGCTCGTCGAGATCGAGAACACGCACAACCGGGCCGGCGGGATCGTCTTCCCGCAAGCCGAGGCGAGGAGGATATGCGCCGCCGCCCGCGAGCGCGACATCGCGACCTTTCTCGATGGAGCCCGGCTCTGGAATGCCGCCGTCGCAAGCGGCCTGTCGCTCGCCGAGCTGGCGGCGCCCTTCGATCTGGTCGCGGTATCGCTGTCGAAGGGCCTCGGGGCGCCGGGCGGGTCGCTCCTGGCCGGAAGCGGCGACGTCATCCGGCGCGCCGTGCGGCATCGGCGAATGCTCGGCGGCGCGATGCGCCAGGTCGGCATCTTCGCGGCCGCCGGCCTCTACGCGATCGAGCACCACATGGCTGGGCTTCGCGACGACCACGCCAACGCCAGGCTCGTCGCTGAACGGCTCGCGCGATGCCCGCAGGTCGAGATCGACCTCGAATCGGTGCAGACGAACATCGTCGTCTTCCAGCTCGCGGCCGGCGCGCCCGACGCGGCCGCCGTCGTCGCCGCGGCGCGGGAACGCGGCGTCTGGATCAACGCGCTCGGGGCGCGAACGATCCGTGCCCTCACCCACCGCGACGTGACCCGAGAGCAATGCGCCGCCGCCGCCGACATCCTGGCATCGCTGCTCGAGCGGCGAACGGCCTAGTGTCATGTCGCATAAGTACGTTGCATGGTTCTTGCATTGTCCTCCGGTACATTGATGACCGGAGGGGACCATGCGCCAGATGCGTGCGGACGCCGAGATCGAACTTACCGAGGAGCGGCGTGGCGAGCTGGAGAAGGTTGCGCGCTCAAGGCGCACGGCGCAGGCCGTTGCCCTGCGTGCTCGCATCGTCTTGCTGACGGCCGATGGGTTTGCACCCACTACGATCGCCAAGGAACTTGGGACCTCGCAGCCGACGGTGCGCAAGTGGCGGGCGCGGTATGTGGAGGATGGCCTGGCGGGATTGCGCAACGAACCGCGCCCGGGTCGACCGAGGTCTTTGGACGATCAGCGCGTGGCGGACCTGTTGAATCAGGCTCTTCAGACGCGTCCGGCCAAGCAAACGCATTGGAGCGTTCGCAGCTTCGCGGCCGCAGCCAACATCAGCAAGGACATGGCGCACCGGCTGTTCCGCGCGGCCAGCATCGCACCGCATCGTTCACGCAGCTTCAAGCTGTCGAACGATCCGGCGTTCGTGGAGAAGGTGCGCGACATCACCGGGCTATACCTGAACCCCCCCGATCACGCGCTGGTGCTGTGCGTGGACGAGAAGAGTCAGATCCAGGCGCTGGAGCGCACGCAGCCGCTTCTGCCAATGGGCTTTGGCTATGTCGAGGGCGTGACCCACGACTACGTTCGCCACGGCACCACGACCTTGTTCGCCGCACTCAACGTTGCCAACGGGCAGGTGATCTCTCGAGTTCGAACT